>NZ_AP027741.1:1500000-1795000 GCF_030296755.1 Methylophaga marina | reverse complement strand
ACACCGTATTTCTAGCTGGTACATAGGTGATTGGAATACCATCCTGGTGCTGTTTAGGTACAGCGATTGTGTTATCAGTCAATGCAGAACCACCAATAGCTGTCAGATCGATATTGATTACTTTGTGCTCTACCGCACTCATTGCTTCAGCAAGAATGGCAGATGCGTTTAACTCTGCGCGATGACGTTGACCATAATCAAAGCTCATGGTGTAACACTGATAGCCTTGTTGTTTTGCAATTGCAAGTACTGTGGCTGAATCAAGACCACCAGATAAAAGAACGACAGCTTTTTTCATCGTCCTTTCTCCTCTCCCCAGAGGTATTTATGCATTTGAATTTGCATCCTCACCGGTAAGTTATCGGCAACAACCCATTCAGCGAGCTCAGCAGGCTGAAGTTGTCCATGAATTGGCGAAAATAAAACTTCACATCGCTCATAAAGTTGGTATTGGTTTAGCTTTTCTCTTGCCCAGTCATAATCATCACGATGACACACGACAAATTTAAGCTGATCATGATTGTTCAATAACTCGATATTTTCATATCGATTCTTACTTTCCTCACCTGATCCCGGCGTCTTGATATCCATAACTCTACTAACACGCTTATCTACTTTACTAATATCCATGGCACCACTCGTTTCTAATGAAACATCATAGCCACGATCACATAAAGCGCTTAATAAAGGTATACAGTTTGGTTGCGCAAGGGGTTCACCTCCCGTCACACAAACATACCGAGGATTGAAGGCAGCCACTTGGGCGACAATCTCATCAATATCCATCTTTTCACCACCGTGGAATGCATATTCCGTATCACAATAACCACAGCGAAGAGGACATCCGGTCAATCTGACAAATACAGTGGGTAGACCGACTGTGCGCGACTCACCTTGCAAAGAATAAAAAATTTCTGTTATGCGACATTGCGCCATAAATAATTACCGGCTAAATGTCTTAGTTGGTTGACTGATTAATACGATCTAATCTGGCTTTTGCAAGTCTGGCAGCGGAGCTATCAGGATAGGTCTCAATAACTTGATTCAATGTTGCTTGAGCTCGCTGAGTATCCCCCATTTCCTGTTCACTGAAGCCTCTTTTCAAAAGTGCATCGGCGACTTTTGTACTTGAAGGGTACTCATCAATGACAATTTGAAATAATGCTGCTGCATCAGCAAACTGTCTTAATACATATTTTGCTTCACCCTGCCAGTAATAAGCATTGGGAAGATAGACACTGCCCGGGTACTGTTCAGGGAACTTAGCCAAGGCATCAATAGCTTCTTGATATTGGCCGCTACGCAAGGTTTGCAATGCAGCCTGATAGGCGGCTTCACCATTTTCAACAGCGACAGGAGCTGTGCCAGAAGCTGGCTGATCTGCCGCTTCATCGATACCAGCGTTTGCTACAGAATTATCGGTTAATTCAGTACTGTTCGATGAGTTTGCGGTATTGGCAGAGCTATTATTTTCTAGCTGCTGCATACGCTCATCTAAGTCAATGTACATCTCTTTTTGACGTTTCTCAGCTTGTTCTAACTGATGTCTTAATGTTTCGTTATCACCATTGAGGCGTTGAATCTCATTTTGTAACTGATCAACTCGTGTAATCAGGTTCATCAGACCTTGGCCTTGGATGATTCTCTCCAGTCTTTCTAGACGCTGCTGGAGTGGCTCTGTCTCTGCCCAACTGATATTGGGCAGAGCAGCAGCCAGAATCACGGCACAAATGAATTTTCTTTTGCCGTTAATCTGCATTTTTTATCGACCTAAATAAACAATTTCTACACGACGGTTTTGTGACCATGCATAATCATCTGAGCCATCAACTGCCGGTCTTTCTTCACCAAAACTGGTCACTTGGAACTGACTCATATCAGCACCTTGTAACATCAGAATTTGACGAATTGATAAGGCTCGACGCTCACCCAAAGCCAAGTTATATTCGCGTGAACCTCTTTCGTCAGTATGACCTTCTAATCTCACAGTCACATTCGGGTGTTTGGCTAGATATGCAGCATGTGCACGTAGTGTTTCTTGATCTTCTTGTCGTACGTTAGCGCTGTCGTACTCAAAATAAACAACACGGTTTGACAATGGATTCGAAGGATCATTTAACTCATTTCCGTCATAACCATCCTCACCAACGACGACCTGAGTTTCTGAACCGTACTCACTGCCATCAGCGTTACCTTGACCATTCACACCAGATGTTTGAGCACTCAAATCCTCTACAGCGACATCACCTTCGTTCATCCCTTTATTAGGTGTTGAGCTACATGCGGCTAACCATAAAAGCGGAACAAGTACCGCGAACAATTTTAACTTTTTCATTTAACTAACTCCTATCACTCTTACTTTTTAAAAGGCGACCATGCCGGTTCACGTACCGCACTGCCTGACTCTCCCAGGCGTTGTTTAATTCGGCCATCAACGGACACTGCCGCTAATACACCTCTGCCTTTTTGCTCAGTCGCATATAAAATCATACGGCCGTTTGGCGCAAAGCTCGGGGACTCATCAGCTCGCGTTTCAGTTAACACCTGAACCGCGCCTGTCTCTAAATCCTGCACAGCAATATGGAATTTGCCGTTAACGCCATGCACCAATGTCATCATGCGTCCATCAGGAGAAATATCTGCAGAGGCATTATAGTTGCCTTCAAAGGTAAGCCTTTCAGCACGCCCACCGTCTGCATTTACTTTATATATTTGTGGCCTTCCACCACGGTCAGACGTAAATAAAATCTCACGACCATTAGGCATCCATACTGCTTCCGTATCAATTGCCTGTGAGTTATGTGTGACTCGCGATAGTTTGCCTGAACTTAATTCTAAGACATAAATCTCAGGATTACCGTTTTTTGATAATGTCACCGCTAATTTTTTGCCATCTGGTGACCATGCAGGTGCACTATTTAGACCGCGAAAAGAAGCCACAGATTGTCTTTTACCCGTACTGAGCTCTTGTACAAAAATTTCAGACTTTGCATTTTCAAACGTCACATAAGCTAAACGATTATCGTCCGGTGCCCAGCTAGGAGACATGATCGGCTGTCTGGATTGCAATACAGTTCTTGGGTTTGCACCATCTGCATCAGAGATTTGTAAGGCGTAGCGCTTACTGCCATCGGCGTTCTTCATTTCTGTCACAAAGGCGAGTCGTGTTGAAAATACCCCTTTTTCACCTGTCAGTGTTTCATAAACAATATCAGCAATTTGATGCGCTAAAGTCCGCATCCCGGAAGCTGGCACATTATATCGTTTTCCAACTAATTGCTGTGATTTATAAACATCAAATAACTGGAACTGAACTTGATAGTTTTCCCCATCCTGGCTGCTAACTTTACCAATAAGCAGGCCTTCAGAACGAAGTAAACGCCAGTCAGCAAAGTTAACCTGTTGGCCTTCATGAGGCTGGGAAATCAACTCGCTCTGTTTCAGTGGAGCAAAGCGACCACTACTTTTTAAATCATTGCTGATAATACTGGAAATATCCTCTGGTGGCGCAAAACCTTCATTTCCAAAAGGGACGACAGCGATAGGAAGTGCAGCTTCCGAACCACCTGTAATTTCAATTGTTAATAAAGCATGTGCAGGCCATGATGCGAAGAGCATTAATGTCGCGACTACTTTTAACCAGCGTGTGAACATCACTTTCATCCTTTATTCGGGTTTAAAATTAAACTGAAAATTGCGAAACTCTGCCGCTGCTTTAGGATCTGAAGGCTGAGGTAATGGGGCTGCCTTGTATACAGCTGTTTCAGCTGAACGATCAAATACTGCATTACCACTGCTTTTTACAATTTTCACGTTTTTAACATCACCACCAGGTAACAATGAAACTTGGACAGTACATTGTAAACCTGACTGAGCGTTGGCCGGTCTTAACCAATAACGTTTAACTCGCTGTTGAATCATCAGGCTGTATTGGTCAACCACTCCTTTAACTCGGCGAGCCTCACGTTCTTGCTGTTCTTGTTCTAACTGACGCTGGAGATCAGATTCAGCGGCTTTTCTTCTTGCTTCCTCTTCCGCCTTACGCTTCGCTTCTTCTGCCTTACGCTTTTCTTCTTCCAAGCGTTTTTTCTCTGCCTCGGCTTTGCGTTTTGCTTCCTCTGCTTTGCGTTTCTCTTCTTCCAAACGCTTTTTCTCTTCAGCGGCTTTTTTCTTTTCTTCTTCTAATCGTTTTCTTTCCGCTTCTGCTTTCCGCTTTTCCTCTTCGAGCCGTTTTTTCTCCGCCTCGACTTTTTGTTTTTCAATCTCCGCCTGTTTACGTTCAGCTTCAACTTTTTGTTTACGTTCTTCTTCGAGCTTGCGCTGTTTTTCAGCTTCTAGGCGTTTTTCTTCTTCTTGTTTTCGTTGCTGCTCTAGCTCAGCAATACGCTGCTTCTCTTCCTCTGCAGCTTTAGCACGTTGCTCGGCTTCAATACGAGCACGCTCTTCCATATCCTGATATTCCTGTTCTTTACGCGCCAACTCTTTCTGTGTTTCTTCTAATTGCTCCTGCACTTTTTGCTGGCGCTCTTTTTCTGCGTTTTTCTTTTCTTGCTCTAATTTTTCAAGCCGTGCGACCTCTTCTTCAACCAGAGTTTCATCAAGCACCGTTGCCTGAACAATTTCTTTCTGTGGTTGCTGAGCTAATGGTTTTGGCGTTGATGTCAAATCCATACCGATAATGAACATGGCGAATAACACGACATGTAACACCAGAGATGATGCGCCAGCAAAAAGATTGTCGACGATGTTGTGTTTCATAGTATTACTGAGCGTTCTCGGTTGATTCTGGTTGCTGTGTAATCAGGCCGACACTGGGTGCACCGGCTTTCTGCAATAAAGCCATCGCTGAGATCACATGTCCATAACTCGCAGCGTTATCGCCTTTCACCATCACAGGGGTTTTGGGATTACGACTTAAAACAGCGCTGGTTATGGCCATCAGTCTTTCTGGTCCTATCGCCTCATCCTGCTTGTCACCCACAGCTGCATAGAAATTTCCCTCAGCATCAACAGACACCACAAAAGGCTCTGTATTTTCTGGTGAATCAACTGGATTCGCATCGGCTTGAGGCAAGTCCACTTGGACCCCCTGAGTTAACATCGGTGCTGTGATCATAAAAATAATCAGTAGCACCAGCATGACATCGATGTACGGAACGACATTGATATCGCTCATCGCCTTACGTCGTAGTCGTCTGTTTGAATGTACAGCCATGACCTAACCTCGGGGTTAACTATGTTGACGCTGTAAAATAGAAGAAAACTCTTCCAGGAAAGTATCGTAGCGATTGATTAATCGTTCTACTTCATTGGAATATCGGTTATAGGCGATTACAGCCGGAATGGCCGCAAAAAGGCCCATGGCCGTGGCGATCAATGCTTCTGAAATACCGGGTGCCACCATCGATAAGGTCGCTTGCTGCACATTGCCCAGGGCACGGAAAGAGTTCATGATGCCCCAAACTGTACCAAACAAACCAATATATGGACTGGTTGAACCTGCTGTTGCCAGAAATGGCAGTGAGGTTTCTAACTGATCAATTTCTCTAGCTAGAGAAATTCGCATGACGCGCTGCGCCCCTTCAAGGACATAATTACTGTCTGTTGAAGATTTTTTTAAACGGACAAACTCTTTAAAACCGACTTCAAAAATACCTTCCATGCCTCGGCTGGTATGGGGTCTTGACGAGATATCTTCATAGAGTCGATTAAGTTCATTACCTGACCAGAACTTATCTTCAAAATTATCCGCATCGCGTTTTGCTTTCGCTAATTCCCCCGTTTACGGAAAATAATCAACCACGAATAAAATGAAATCATTACTAACACCAGCATAACCAGCTTAACGATCAAACTCGCTTCGGCTATTAGGGTGATAATCGATAGATCAGCAGTCACTATGCAACTCCGTCAAAATAAAATTAGGTATAGGTTTTGGGCGAAATGTCTCTGCGTCAAGACTCGCCACTCTGACCAAAGCATCGCACAACAGTTCCTCACCACGATAGATACTTTGTTCAAATACAATACTGGCACCAGCACGTTTTTGTAATCGGGAGGTCACGTGCAGTGCATCATTAAATACCGCAGGACGCCGATAATTAATCTGCATGGAGTGCACAGCAAATAGCAGCCCTTGCTCATGCCTGAGCGTGCTCTGCTCAATGCCTAAGGATCTTAACCACTCAGTCCGGGCCCGTTCCATAAAGTTCAAGTATTGCGAATGATACACGACTCCACCACTATCGGTATCTTCATAATAAACTCGGATTGGCCAAACAAATTCCTGCATAAAATTACTGGCCATTCAACGTCAGATCTGGACTTAATCCCAAGTGTAGCCAAGCACGTTTTGTGGCTACTCGCCCACGTGGTGTGCGCATGATGAAGCCTTCCTGAATCAGATAAGGTTCTAACACATCTTCAATTGTGCCACGCTCTTCGCCAATCGCCGCAGCGAGGTTATCCAGGCCAACAGGTCCACCTTCAAACTTTTCAATAATAGCCAGCAATAACTTGCGGTCTAACATATCAAAACCGTAATTATCGACATCCAGTAAGTCCAGCGCTTGTCTGGCAATTTCTGCTGTTACCTCACCGTTAAAGCGCACCTCAGCATAATCTCTGACACGTCGCAGTAAACGGTTTGCTATACGCGGCGTACCTCGTGAACGTCGTGCTACTTCATTGGCACCACTGGCATCTAACTTCACATTCAAAATACCAGCACTGCGCTCAACAATCGTACTCAAATCCTTTGTGTTATAGAACTCCAGTCTCTGCACAATCCCAAACCGGTCGCGTAACGGTGATGTCAGCGAACCTGCGCGTGTTGTCGCCCCAACTAAAGTGAAGGGCTCCAAGTCGAGTTTGATGGAGCGGGCGGCAGGGCCTTCACCAATCATAATATCGATTTGATAATCTTCCATCGCCGGATAAAGCACTTCTTCAACGATGGGGCTTAAACGATGAATTTCATCAACAAACAACACATCGTTTGGTTCAAGATTGGTCAGTAATGCAGCAAGATCACCTGGTCTTTCCAGTACAGGCCCCGATGTTTGCCGCAAATTAACGCCCATTTCATTGGCAATGATATTAGCTAGGGTTGTTTTACCCAGTCCAGGCGGACCAAATATTAAGGTGTGATCGAGGGCTTCTTTTCGTTGTTTTGCGGCTGAAATAAACAAATCCATTTGTTCACGCACAACAGGCTGACCGATATAATCTTCAAGCGTAATGGGGCGTATCGCACGATCAATACGTTCTTCATCATTGTTGCTCTGTGGCGAAATAAACCGTTCTTCCATGTCAGTTTCTCTGCAATGCCTGGCGAATAATTTGTTCTGTAGTCATGCCTTCACTATCAAAACTACGCAACATTTTATCGGCTTCATTAGGCTTGTAACCTAATGCAACCAGTGCTTCAACGGCTTCACTTTTAGCCCCAGCTGTTGTCATTGGCATGTCCGAAACGATGGTATCAATACCCATGGCAGAACTAACCTCTTTGAGTCGATCACGCATTTCAACAATGAGTCTTTCTGCGGTCTTTTTCCCCACACCAGGTAGTCTTGTCAGGCTGGCAGTGTCCCCTTCCTGCACACTACGGGCAAAAGTATCCACATCACTGCCAGAAAGAATCGTTAAGGCAAGCTTGGCGCCAACGCCATTGACTTTCAACAGACTTCTAAAGAGTAAACGCTCACGTTCCGTAGCAAAGGCATATAAAAGCTGAGCATCTTCTCTGACGACCATATGCGTGAAAAGCATCACTTCTTCATTTACAGCAGGTAAATTGAAGAAAGTCGACATAGGTGCAGATAACTCATAACCAACGCCATGCACATCCAGAACAAGCTCTGGTGGCTGCTTTTCTATAATAATGCCCCGCAAACGTCCAATCATCGACTATATCTTCCTCCGCGCCGAGTGGTGCGCATACCTGCTGGTAATTTACTCTGGCTACCACCAATAGCAGAGTGATGTGCATGAGTAAGGGCGCAGGCCAAAGCATCGGCCGCATCCTCTTCAGGTGATTCAGACAAACTCAAAATCACTGACATCATATATTGAATCTGTGCTTTATTCGCGTGGCCATTGCCGACCACGGCTTTTTTTATTTGTGTCGCGGTATATTCTGACACAGTCAATTGTTGATTGACGGCGGCACATATAGCAGCGCCTCTGGCTTGACCAAGCTTTAATGCAGAATCAGCATTTTTATGTAAAAACACTTTTTCGATGGCCATCATATCCGGTTGATAGCGTTCGATGAGGTCGGTCAGACCTTCAAAAATCTGTCTTAATCTATCAGCAAACTCGCCATCACCGACCATTAAACGGCCGTTGATGACGTGTTTAATTTTTTCCATCAATTTCAATAATGCCAAAACCGGTTTTTCTTGAACCAGGATCAATCCCCAGGATACGCGGCATACCTTATGACATCAGCTATTCAGCTGAGCCATGACCTCATCGGAAAAATCAGCGTTTGAATAGACTTCTTGCACATCATCCAAGTCTTCAAATGCTTCGATCATATTGATGGCTTTTTGAGCATCATCCACATCTAAACTAACAGTAGTGTCTGGGTGCATGGTTACTTGCGCTGATTCCACTGGTAATTCAGCCGCATCTAAGGCATCTCTTACTGCCGCATAATCTTCTGGCGTCGTGAACACATCGATAGAACCATCATCATTAGTCACAATGTCTTCAGCACCCGCTTCAAGTGCCACTTCCATCACACTATCTTCATCAGTGCCACTGGCCAGTGAGATAATGCCTTTCTTGTTAAACAGGAAAGCCACACAACCATCAGTGCCCATATTGCCACCACGCTTGGTGAAAACATTACGCACCGCTGCAACCGTACGATTACGATTATCGGTCATGCAATCGACCATAATGGCTGTGCCATTCGGACCATAACCTTCATAACGAATTTCTTCGTAATTAACCCCTTCCAGTTCACCAGCACCACGTTTGGTTGCACGCTCGATGACATCTTTTGTCATGTTCGCGCCCAGTGCTTTATCTATCGCAGCACGTAAGCGTGGGTTTGCTGCGGGATCACTGCCACCCATTTTAGCGGCGACGGTGATTTCACGGATCAGCTTAGTAAACAGTTTGCCGCGCTTGGCATCCTGTGCACCTTTTCTATGCTGAATATTTGCCCACTTACTATGACCTGCCATGTACTTATTTACCTCTTTTGTTGCCAGCCTGAACGTCACTGCTCAGGCGAATAGTCCTAAATTATCGAACTAATGTATTCCAGTTTTTATACACATCGCTACGACCATAAACCTGGTCAAAATACATTGCCTGAAGTTTTTCAGTGATAGGACCGCGCGTGCCTTCACCGATTGGACGATTATCCAGTTCTCTGATTGGTGTCACTTCAGCCGCTGTACCAGTGAAAAAGGCTTCATCAGCGATATACACTTCATCGCGAGTAATGCGCTTCTCAACGACTTTCAGACCGATATCGCGTGCCAGTGTCATCACTGTTTCACGGGTGATACCTTCTAACGCTGAGGTCAATTCAGGGGTGTACAACACACCATCACGCACCATGAAGAAATTTTCACCACTACCTTCACACACAAAGCCCTGCGCATCTAATAGCAGCGCTTCGTCGTAACCGCAACTGACCGCTTCTTGCAACGCCATCATGGAATTCATGTAGTTACCGTTGGCCTTGGCTTTACACATGGTGATATTGACGTGGTGACGTGTGAACGATGACGTTCTGATACGAATACCTTTTGTCATGTTTTCTTCACCGAGGTAAGCACCCCAATGCCATGCTGCGACCATAACATGTGTGTTCAGGTTATCTGCACGGATACCCATGCCTTCCGAACCATAAAAACACATCGGTCTAATATAAGCAGAGTCCAGATTATTTTCACGAACCACAATACGTTGAGCCTCGTTGATCGTCTCTTTATCAAACGGCATGCCCATACCTAAAATTTTGGCGCTACGGAAAAGACGATCGGTATGTTCCTGCAAACGGAAGATAGCCGTACCTTGTTCAGATTTATAAGCACGCACCCCTTCAAATACGCCCATGCCGTAATGAAGAGTATGTGTCAGGACGTGGACTTTGGCCTCACGCCACGGTACTAATTCACCGTCGAGCCAGATAACGCCATCACGATCTGCCATTGTTGCTACTGCCATATGCTTTATTCCAAGTTCATTGATTAATCTGAGTCTGATTCTAGGCGATGTCACCTAACCAGCGCTGCCAAATCTGCACAACCTGCTGCGGGAAGTCTTGTAACTGAGACACCGACATTAATGTGGGTTTATCCTGCAATACGCAGTGGTTGGCTTCATTTCGATAGTAACGATATGCGTCGGCCAACATATCCCCTTCAGCGGGTTCGAGCTTTCCGGAAGCCACCAGCGCTTCCAAAATCCTAATATTATCGGTGTAAATGAGTAATTCAGGCAAGTCCGTTGACCATGCCAACACTGCATATTGCACCATAAATTCAATATCAGTGATACCACCTTTACCCTGTTTTAGATCAAATAGTTGGCTATCACTCTTGTCTAACTGTTGACGCATTTTTGAACGCATGTCTCTGACTTGCTCAGCCAGCGTCTCTTGATCACGTGGCTTAGCCAACACCTGTTGACGCGTGTCGAAGACCTTTTGCGCAAGTTCGGCATCCCCCATCACATTTCTTGCGCGTACCAAGGCTTGATGTTCCCATGTCCATGCTTCTTTTTGTTGATAATCAACAA
This sequence comes from Methylophaga marina, assembly GCF_030296755.1. NCBI lineage: Bacteria > Pseudomonadati > Pseudomonadota > Gammaproteobacteria > Thiotrichales > Piscirickettsiaceae > Methylophaga > Methylophaga marina. The sequence continues at coordinate 1,784,233 of NZ_AP027741.1, read as the reverse complement.
AACCAGAAAATGGACTAACCAATAAACCCGATGCGCCACTAGGCCGCAAACGCATATCGACTTCATAAAGCAAACCACCGGGAGTGACTGTATTCAACAGATGAATCATGCGTTGAGCAAGGCGAGTATAAAATACCATCACATCTACGGGACGCTCGCCATCCGTCATGCCTTCCTGTGCATCATCAAAGATGAAGACCAGATCCAGATCCGAGCCATAACCTAATTCAAGCCCACCTAACTTACCGTAAGCCAGAATAGTCAAACCGCACTGCTTAGGGTCGTTATTATCTGTAATGGGTGGATACCCATGCTTGACCACTAAATGTTCCCAGGCTATTCGCCATACCTGTTCAAGTAGTATTTCCGCCAATTCCGTTAATTGATCCCCCACTCGCATTAACGGCAGTACCTCAGTGACATCGGCTGCCGCTACATGAAGCGTGGCAATTTGTCGGAACTCTCGCAAACGATTCATTAATTGCTCTAAATCATCAGCATCTACAGAAGATAAAAACTGTAACAGCTGTTTTTTTAACTCTTCTCTCTCAGGTACTTCATAAAGGGAACGAGGATCGAGGAGCTCATCTAATAGCACGGGGTATTTCGCTAGCTGTGTACTTATTAATGGACTAGCAGAACAGAGCTTGACCAGTTGTGACAAGGCCATCGGATTTTCTACCAGCAGCGCCATATAAGCACTTCGCCGCATGATGGACTCCATCAGAGGCATTAAGCGGGGTAGACAATCATCAGCATTATCGACATTTCCAGTGGCTTGTAATAACAACGGTAATAGCTTCTCGAGCCGTTGCTGGCCTGTCTGGCTCAAGTTACGACAAATATGCAGATCGAGTAATTTATCAACAACCGCGAGTATCTGTTCAGGATTGTCATACCCACATTGTTGAATAAAGGTTAATTTCTCTTCCGGTTGAGCATTAAGGAAAGAAATTTTTATCCCAGCACCTTCATCACTGGCTTGAGGCGCCGTCAGCAATTGATCAAAATGCTCCTGTACTTGCTGCCTGTAGTCTCTAAGAGTGGCATAAAACGAGGACCAGTCTTCGAAGCCCATACTAAGTGCCAATCTTAATCTTGAAGCCTCATCGCTTGGCAAAATATGGGTCTGCTGATCGGCCCATGCTTGAATGCGGTGCTCTGTTCTACGAAGAAACGCATAGGCTTGTTTTAACTGATTGACCGCATAGACTGATAACAGGTTTCTATCAGCCAACAGGTCAAGAATCGTTAGAATGGATCTCTGCTGCATGGGGCGATCACGTCCACCATAGATCAACTGAAAAACCTGACCTATAAACTCGATTTCTCGGATACCGCCGGTGCCCAGCTTGATATTGTCATCCATCCCTCTGTGGTGCATCTGCCCGGCAATCATGGATTTCATTTCACGCAATGAATCAAACATGCCGTAATCGAGATAACGTCGATATACAAATGGGCGCAGCATATCTGACAACGCTTTTTTATCCGCTTCATTGCCGGTAATAGCACGCGCTTTAATCATCGCGTAGCGTTCCCACTCTCTTCCCTGGGTCTGGTAATACTCTTCCATTGCATCAAAGCTGGAGACCAAAGCGCCACTCTCACCAAAGGGACGTAAGCGCATATCGACCCGAAACACAAAACCATCAACGGTCTGGTTATCCAGGGCCTGAATCAATTTGCGTCCAAGCCTAACGAAGAACTCGCTATTGCTTAACGGCTTCCTGCCCCCTTCGGTTTCCCCTTCCTCTGGGTAGGTGAAGATAAGATCAATATCCGATGACAGGTTTAATTCGCCTGCACCCAGTTTCCCCATGCCTAAAACGATCATCTTCTGCTCACGACCATTATCGTCACGTGGGATGCCATTTATCTCGACCTGCCAGTCATAGAGAAGGCTTAAGGTCTGCTGAATACAGACATCGGCCATGGCGGACAGATCAGCCATGGTTTCGGCTAAATCAGACCAATTAGCTAAATCCCGCCAGATAATACGTACCATCATCCATTGACGAAAATGACGTAATTTCTGATGTAATTGTTCCTCGCTAGTGATGCCTTCGAGCATGGATTTCAGCTGCTGACGAATCTCATCCAATGACAGTTTTTTCTGCAATTGACCTGATTCAAGCAACTGCGCCAGCATCGATTCCTGTCTTTGCCCCCACTGATTGACGTAATCACTGGCTGATAAGACATCAGGTGCCACTTTCAGCAGTTCGGGATAAGTCTTTAAGGCATTTTGCCATGGCTCTGGCAATACAAATGCTGAGGACATAAACACTCCGGATAACGATGGAAAAGCATTACTTTACATTAAGCTTGATTAATACCAAATGCGTAAACCATTCTAGCTAGTCAATAAAATAATCAAGAGATATGCACGCTAGTAAGGAGAACAAACCGCTATCAGTCTTCGCTTAATCATTCGCCTTAGGTGATAATCCAGGTTCGCACTAAGTTAGGAGTAAGAAACCATGATGCTAAAACGTATGCTTGCCCTGTTGAGCTTATTGTTGAGTTTTCCCGTTATCGCAGAGAGTGATTGCGCGTCTGCTTTTACTACGCTTGAAATTAACGCTTGTCTCAACGAAGAGTTGCAAGACAAAAAGGACATCATGCAGCAATACTTGGCAGCAGCTAAACAACGCTACAGCGATGAAACCAAAGTGGTAACTGCGATAGAAGCAGGACAATCGGCCTGGGAAGCCTATAAAACATCCCACTGTGACAGTATTTACACCCTTTGGATGGGCGGGACTATTCGTGTTGCTATGACGCTGAGTTGTCAGATAGACCTGACCGAAGCCAGAACGCATGAGATCTGGTCGAGCTATCTGACCTATATGGACAGCACTCCGGCTATCATGCCTGAACCAGAATTAACGTATGAGTAAACTCATTGCCCAATCATGATGAGCTTGCCGGTTTTTGGATCACGGTAAACCTGACCGACAGATTCATAACCCTCCGCGCCACCTTGCATACCTTCAGGTAGCTGCGGTAATTCTTTCATCGATTGAAGTTCCGTCAGGGCATGATCCGCTTGTTTTGCCTCGGCCTGAAAATGCTCCTGGAGCTGACTACTCATTGAAATTAATGCCGCAATCAGACCGCAGGCAAACACCAACATTAAGTCTAATAAATTGGCCATGGGGCCTAATGGCTCATCATCATTGCCATCAAATCGATTATGTCGCCAGCGTCTAGCCATTAGCCTGCTCCATAGTCGTTAGAATCTCGTCATACCAACGACGTCTTAATCGCCCTAAAACAAAACCGATAATGCCAACAAAGAGGCCCAGAACCGTGGTATCAAAGGCCACACTCATCGCCGTGGTTAAGATGCTGAGATCCCCATTACCAAGTGCAGATAAGCCCGGCCCAAGCGGTATCAGTGTGCCCATCAACCCGAGCATAGGCGCAATTCTGGCTAAAAAGTCACTCCGCTCAATTCGTTTAAATGCTAACGTTTCAAAAGCCTCAACCTGACCTGCTGACTGCTGCCACTTCTTCAAACCAGAAAAGCGTTCAGCCAGCGCAATACCAATATCAATAATGCTCAAGGCGGCAAATAACATTAGCGCCCATATCACCGGTTCTAATAAAAATCCGACTAAGTGATGCATCACACCGATGGATTGTGAACTCAACATAACTTACTCCTTGAACTTGGCAGTTGGGGCTCGCATGCCTTTTGCCATGCCAGCTATCACTAATAAGACCACGAGACCTAATACCACATAGAGCCAGAAGCGTTGTTGCTGCGCTTGCTCTTTCTGTTGCTCTTCAGATGAATTCGTCTCTTGCTCAGGCTGAGTCGCTTTTTGCTCGGTTATTTCGGCAATATGACTTGGTGCATCAGTCATTTCAGTTTCTGGCATTCTTGCCGCATTTAATACCTCAGCTAATTGCTGTTGATGAGACTCATCCAGGTAATCATTCAACCATACATACATGGGGTGGGATGGTGAGGTATGGCCACTTCCCGGTAGCCCATTTGCAGAAACTAAATCGGTGAACTGCTGTGCCAGTTGTTCCAGCGTAGCCTCATCGGCTTGCCAAAAACCTTTATAGGCTGCAATCAGCATAATCGCCAGCATATTACTTTTCACATGGACGTTATGATCTTGCTCAAGAAAGTCATCTAAGCCCAAGTCTAGTCCATCATCCACATACACCCGTTTAACTTCATCCCATACCCAGCTTTTCACAATGCCGGGATTGGTCACTTGCCAGCCCCATAGATATTCTAAAAACTCACTACCCATGGTGCGAGCACCGGCATACCCCTCCTTCATCAGCGGTTTAAGCCATTGCGGATTCAGATAACGACCACGCAGTTCACCTAACAATACGGTCTGCAAAGAATCAACGCGTAAATCCGTGGTATCACTGTGCGCCAGAATATAACTCTCTGGTGCCTGTCCACGTGTGGTTTCAATAGCGAGGCTTAAGCCGCCCAGATAATCAAAGGCATCATTGTTATCCATAACTCCATACAGATTACTGGCTCGTCCGAGATAAGTCTGACCGACATGTTGCAGCCTCTGTTGGAATAAGGCCTGCTGCGCCTGACCGTCCAGTTCTGCACCATAGGCATGCCCCATACGATGAATATAGGTTTGCGCGACTTCTTCACGGTTTTCCCAGGCACCAGAGCGCTCAACCAGACGATTCACGCCAGCACCATAAGCACCCGGTGGGGTACCAAAAATACGGTAACTTGCCGTCAGGCCGGCTTGGTTTTCTGACACACCCGCACGTAATGCCGCACTGGCATCGTCTACCCAGCGGGCAGCAACCTGGTTCTGCTCTAAGGATTCAAAACCAGGATTTTCACTAACCTGTAAACGCTCTAAAGCCGCATCCAATGATAAGGTCAACGCCGGATAGTCACGACGAATCAAACCAGAAGAGGCATCCAGTGCCATCAATACCGCTTGTTCCAACCAAACTATCTGCGAACCATACAAATCACGAAATAAACCAGAGGTCGTCAGCAACATATCTCGGCGGATTCGGGGATGAGGCGAGGCTGATGAAGAAAGATCCAAACGTTCTAATCCACTAAAAATTCCACGACGACTCCAGGTCGGTTTCACCCCTAACATATCGTAAGCAAAAGCGATCATTGCACCTTCATCACGCACCACATCGGATGCCCATAACACTAAGGCATCACTATCCTGAGCGTTATTTGCGGGAGTTTCTGCACGGGCTTTTTCGGCTAATGCGATACCGACTTTGTAGCCTAAACGTGATGGAATTAAGCTATCATCTAAGGCATAGAAATTACGTCCAGTCGGTAATGCTGATGGTGTGCGAATCGGATCATTACCTTTACCCGGCTCAACAAATTGACCATCTAAAGCAGCCAATAATGCCGACATTTCTGCAGCAGGTGAGCCGCGTAGAAGTGGATCCCAGCTCTCCGTAGCTTGTTTGCCATTATTCATTGAAGTAAGCATGGTTTGAACCGCTTGTTCAGACCAGTCTCGACCAAAAACATGTAGCCCCAGAGGCATAAAATCTTCTTGTAGAGTGGTCAGGTAATGGCCGATTTCGTGCACTAACAAATCGTCATCCACCTGCTCGAATGAACTCAATCCTCGCACTTCCAACTCACCAGCCATATTCGCTGTCAGTTCATCTTCCAGATTAAGGTTGGCGACTAAGCGTTTCATTTCCTCAATCGCACGATCGCGCATAGCCCCAGCATTCACAGGTGCAGCTTCATAACTTTCAACGACCTGTCGTAATTCCAGTAATTGATCATATAACTCAGTGCTAGCCAAAGGCGGTGTGAGGTGATCAACCATCACCGCGAGGCCACGGCGTTTTGCCTGAATACCCTCACCCACACCATCAACGATATAAGGGTAGATACTTGGCAAATCACCTAAAATCGCCTGAGGGTAATCATTCTCGGCCATACCCACTCGATGACGAGGTAAAAACTCGTAGGTCGAATGGCGGCCCAGATGAACTAAGGCATCAGCATGAAAGGTATTTCTTAGCCACTGATAAAACGCCAAATATTGGTGTGGTGGCGGGAAGGATAAATTAGCATGTAATAGCTCTTCATTTAGCTCCCAGCCTCTTGGAGGCTGTGGACCAACAAAAATATTGCCAAACTCAAGACCGGGAATCAGGATTTTATCGTCATAAACCATCACATTCCCCGGCGCTTCGCCCCAGCCTCTTATGCCTTCTATCCATTGTTGGCTAATGGCATTAATTAATTGCTCAGCCTGTTGCCAGTCGATGTTTGCTAAAGGTTGCTGGTAGATGGTTTGTAGCTGACTGAGTAATTGCAACACACGGTCACGACCAGCATGGTCGGCACCATCGACAACATGGCGGATATCTTCCATCACCCGAGCGAATAAATGTGCCGCAATGGTTGGATCTTTCAATGCTTTAGCTTGTTTTAGATTGGCATGTAATAAACCCAGCGGGCCATTGACCATTTCTTGCTGTAGTGATTCTGGCAATGTTTGAAACCAGCTTTGGTAGCTTTTGCTATCCATTGTGTTGACTTGTGACGACATCGCAGCCAAGGCAGCCTGGTCTTCAGGTAAGTTGACGCCTCGTTGCTGCAATAAATCTAGCAATGCGTCTGATGTCGCCGGTAACTCACCGGTATTGTACCCTTGGTTTTTAAGGGAATGCAGAATATCGAACAAGGACTCCACGACGTTTAAATTATCAGCACCGATATTATGGCGACCAGGCGGATGGTTATAATAGATAATCGCAATCTTTTTATCCTGATTCGCTTTATCTTGTAATTGCTGCCAGCGTTTTAAGCGCTTGGCCAATAAGGTGACTTGTGACTCTACAGGTTCTGAGAAAGCCAGTCTGGCTCCCGTGAGTTTATCGACTTCGGCGGGAGTCATCGTTGCAACCACCATTGGTTGAGACACCCCTTGTAACTCAGGCATAGCGACACGATAATGAACAGAATCCCAACTGATACCGGCTTCTGACAGCTCCCATTCAGCGTGGGTACTATCACTTAAACGCATCGCTTTTATCACCGGTACATTCAGTTTTTTTAATTCATCGGTGACAGCCTGCCGATGTTCCGATCCGCCAATCACAAAGTCTTGCAGAGACACCACTGAACTGATGTGTGATTTATTCTCAGCTAATAACTTGATGGCAGATAAACTGGCATCACCCCACGCAGTAAGCACTGACACACAACCAGTTGACTCATCAATAAGCTGTTTACAAACAGCATCCAGTAATGCCTTTTCTCCCGGCCGTTCCCCAGTTTCATAATCCACTAACACCACCCATGATGATTTTGCAGAAAACTCAAACTGATCTGGTGGAATGATTTTATCTTGATGATAAAGCCTGAGCTGTGCAGCTAATTGAGGACGCTCAGTTGTATTTTCATTTTTAACCAGATGATGTAGATGACTAATCAGTCCCTGCATATTTTCACTATTTCTTCCCAGCCAAAAGAATCGTGAAATCAACCACGCTTCCTGTGCCGGGTATTGTTCTAATAGCGATGCCATCCACTGTTCTGTCGATAACGCAGGATCTGGATGCTGCATTAATTTGTCAGGGGGCCCATTTAAAATGGGACGACTGTTCAAACTAGACGCCCCCATAAGACGATGATCGCTATGCAATGCGATAAGATTTTTTAGCAGACCTTTTTTGATATTTTCCATCAGCTGGTTGGCTGTTTCACCAAACACGCCGCCCGCGAAGACTAAATCTGACTGTTTTAATAAAGCGGCTTGTTGATTTACGCTTAAGTCTTGCCACTGTTCGGTCGTGCGTATTTGCACTGACGTGGAGGAATGAGAGGGGTGTTTTAAAAACTCATGCGCACCAGACACCACTTCCGGTACATTTCGTGGTGTGACAATCAGCAATAATTGCTCGGCCAGGACTGATGAAGAAAAAAGAAAAAGAATGAAACAAAGAATAAGTCGGTTAAACACAGCGCTATCCATCGATATATAAAAACACTGAGTTATCAAACCACGTCGGAAAGATCAGACACCGCTTAATAACTCAAAGATGATTCGCCATTAAACGGTTTCCCGCTCCAACTGCACACCCCGGCCATCGGATAATAACGTTTTCATGGCAGATATCCTGGCTCACGCTTCAACATTTCCAACTCACCTTCCCGAAATCGATCGATTTCAGTGGTTTTACATCATCGTTGTCAGAAACTTCACGTATACAGTTGCGGGGACAGCTTCGGTTAAGAATTCCCTTTTAACTCTGGTAAGAGACCATAAAAATCAGAATTATACGTACTTACCCGAGTAACAACCACGGTTTGATGACGCAGACAATATTGCGAACAAGAATAATGCACAAAATAAAGATAGACAGCCCAAATAGTGATGGCTAATATCCAACTGAGACTCAATGTTTAATCAGGATGCTCGCCCTCTATTTCAATGAAAACAACAAAAGGAAGATAAAGGATGTTGAAGGAATTCAAAGAGTTTGCCATGCGCGGCAATGTGTTAGATATGGCCGTGGGGATTATCATCGGTGGTGCGTTTGGCACCATTGTGAAGAGTTTGGTAGCCGACGTAATTATGCCACCTATTGGTCTATTACTGGGAGGTGTCGACTTTTCAGACTTATTTGTCACGTTAAAAGAAGGTACTGTGGCAGGTCCATATGCCACCTTGGCAACAGCTCAGGAAGCTGGTGCTGTAGTGATTAGTTATGGCGTCTTTATTAATGCGGTCATCAGCTTTTTGATCGTCGCCTTTGCTGTTTTTCTGTTGATTCGTTCGGTCAATAAAATGCAACGTGAAAAAGAAGCAGAACCTGCACCTGCAGAAGCCACCAATAAAGAATGTCCAAGATGCTACTCAACCATTCTTATCAAAGCGACGCGTTGCCCACACTGCACATCTGAACTCGTATAAACAAAAAAGCCCCGACCAAATGGCCGGGGCTTTTTTAGCACTAAAGACTGAGGGATGATTACATCATGCCGCCCATGCCACCCATACCGCCCATATCAGGCATTGCAGGTGCATCTTCTTTTGGCAGTTCAGCGATCATCGCTTCTGTTGTCAGCATCAGACCAGCAACAGAACCTGCATTTTGTAATGCAGTACGCGTGACTTTAGTTGGGTCAAGAATACCCATATCAATCATATCGCCGTATTCACCTGTTGCCGCGTTGTAACCATAGTTACCTTTACCTGCAACAACTTCATTCAAGATAACAGATGCTTCAGCACCCGCGTTTGTAGCGATTTGACGTAAAGGCTCTTCCATTGCACGACGCGCAATTTTGATACCCATGTCTTGATCATGGTTGTCACCACGCAGTTCGCCCAGAGAGCTTTCTGCACGAACAAGAGCAACACCACCACCAGCGACGACGCCTTCTTCAACCGCAGCACGAGTCGCGTGTAACGCATCTTCAACACGTGCTTTCTTCTCTTTCATTTCCATCTCGGTAGCCGCACCAACACGGATAACAGCAACACCGCCAGCTAATTTAGCAACACGTTCTTGCAGTTTTTCTTTGTCGTAGTCAGAAGAAGATTCAGCGATTTGTGTGCGAATTTGTTCAACACGTGCTTGGATTTCATCTGCACGGCCAGCACCATCAACGATAGTGGTATTTTCTTTGCTGACAGTGATTTTCTTCGCTTGACCTAAGTGATCCAAAGTCACTTTTTCCAGGCTCAGACCGACTTCTTCAGAAATCACAGTACCACCAGTCAGCACAGCGATATCTTCTAACATCGCTTTACGACGGTCACCAAAGCCAGGCGCTTTAACAGCACAGACTTTCACGATACCGCGCATATTGTTCACAACCAGTGTGGCTAAGGCTTCACCTTCCACATCTTCAGAAACGATCAATAATGGACGGCTAGATTTCGCGACAGCTTCTAGAGTTGGCAGCAAATCACGGATGTTTGAGATTTTTTTGTCGAATAACAGCACATACGGATCTTCCAGTTCTGCTGTCATAGTTTGTTGGTCGTTAACAAAGTATGGAGACTGGTAGCCACGATCAAACTGCATACCTTCAACGACGTCTAATTCGTTTTCAAAGCCGCTACCGTCTTCAACGGTGATAACGCCTTCTTTACCGACTTTTTGCATGGCTTCAGCAATAATTTTACCGATTGAAGCGTCAGAGTTAGCTGAAATAGTACCGACTTGAGCAATCGCTTTATCATCATCACATGGTGATGACATAGTACGCAGTTGTTCAACCGCAGATTGAACTGCTTTGTCGATACCACGTTTCAGATCCATTGGGTTCATACCAGCAGTAACGGCTTTCATACCTTCACGCAGAATAGCTTGTGCTAGAACTGTCGCTGTAGTTGTACCGTCACCTGCAGCATCAGAAGTGTGCGAAGCCACTTCTTTTACCATTTGGGCACCCATGTTTTCGTATTTGTTTTCCAGTTCGATTTCTTTCGCGACTGAAACACCGTCTTTCGTGACGGTAGGTGCACCGAAGCTTTTATCTAAAACAACGTTGCGACCTTTTGGTCCCAGTGTGACTTTTACTGCGTTAGCCAGTGTATTCACACCTTTAACCATTAACTGACGTGCGTCTGCACCAAATTTGACTTCTTTAGCAGCCATTGTAGTTATTCCTCTTATTCTTTAATAAAGCAAATGAATCCAGGGATTAGCCTTCGATAACAGCAACAATGTCATCTTCACGCATGACTAACAGTTCTTCACCGTCAACCTTAACTTCAGTACCGGCATATTTGCCAAACAGTACTTTGTCACCCACTTTTACCGCCAAAGGGCGAACTTCGCCTGAATCTGTAACCTTGCCATCACCTGCAGCAAGAATTTCACCGCGAGATGGTTTTTCTGCGGCGTTATCAGGGATAACGATACCGCCAGCGCTCATTGTTTCTTCTTCCATGCGACGAACAATCACACGATCATGAAGGGGACGAAGATTCATCTGTATTTCCTCCGAAAAAATGTCTATTAATGACTAACTTAAATTGTAGGGAACTCATAGAATGGGGTTACAAAACCTGCTTTCAAGGGGGCTAAGCAAAAAAATTTAAAAATTTTTATCGAAGATGATGTTTATCATCGTCATCGACCACTTCCCCATCAATCACATCACCTTCTCGATAATCTGATCGATAACGTTGTTGTGAAAAAGCATCACCACGCTTTTGTGTGTAAAAAATACGACTATTCTTGGCTAGTTGTTTAATCACACTCTGCCTAATGGCTGGCACCAGTAACAAAAAACCAAAGGTATCGGTGACAAATCCGGGTGTTAATAACATCGCCCCAGCGATAACCAAACACACCCCTTCCAGCATCTCTGTGGCAGGAATTTGGCCGCTGGCCATGGAGCTTTGTGCTCGTTGTAATGTTTGAAAACCTTGTAAACGAAGTAAAAACGCACCTAGAACAGCGGTGGCCACCACCATAAATATAGTCGGTAATGCACCAATCACATCGCCAACCTGTATCAACACATAGATTTCAACGATGGGGATAATTAAAAAAATCAGTAATAAAATTCGAAACATAGGACGTCCAAAGGCATAGTTATATAGATGGATATTGGTGCGGTTTTCCTTATTTCAAGGCCTGATCGCCATTGTCGCTTAAATACAACAAAAGTCAGCTTTTGTATCAATGTCACAAAACTGTAACGTTTTCTTCATCATGCTGAAACATAACAAGCCTAAGGTGTGCGGGACTTCGGCTCTTACCGAATTGATAAACCAACCTAGAGGATAGTCCCTTGAAATTGAAAACAACATCTTTATTAATTGCCGGTACCTTGTTTGGTGCAGCAATGTTGCCTGCTCAGGCAAACAACGAAGCGATGGCTGACCTGTTAAAAGTCCTTCGTGACAAAGGCACCATCAGTGCAGAAGACTACAACATGCTGAAAAACGCTGCAGCAGCTGATCAAGAAAAAACTGAAGCTGCTCAAGCTGAAGTGAAAAAACAAGTCGCTGAAGCAACTGCAGATATGCCAAAAATTACCACTGATGGCAAAATCAAAGTTGAAAGCCGTGATGGTGCATGGTCTTTCCAACCAATTGGTCGTGTCATGTGGGATGCGATTGACTCTGATGCAGACGATCTGGCAGATGATGCTCAAGGAACAGAATTACGCCGTGCTCGTCTAGGTTTCTCAGGTTCAATTTACGACTGGGGTTACAAATTTGAAGCTGACTTCGCAGGTGGCGATGCATCAATCAAAGACGCTTATGTCAGCTATGGCAACAAATTCTCAAACGGCGTTCGTTATGGCGTGAAAATGGGCCAATCTCATGTCCCATTTGGTCTGAACACCAAAATAAGCTCTAAATATATGAGCTTTATGGATCGTCCTTTGTTTGCTGATACTGACTGGTCTCCAGCACGTCAAAGTGGTGTCGTTGCTGATCTGGCTGCTGATGATTATCGCTGGACATTCTCTGCAGGCCTGACTAATGGTGGCCTGAGCGGCGGTGAGACGACTGATAACGGTAGCACTTTCGCAGCCCGCGCATCATTTGTTCCTTACATGGCCTCAAAAAATCAATTGATCCAAATCGGTGCTGGTTATTTAACTCGTGGCGGCGGTGATGGTTTTGATGACGATCAACGTGTTGTAAGCCACATTGATAACACCAAACCTTTAGAGTTAGTTGTAGCCCCTTCAGCTGACGACGGCTCTGATGCATTCACTATCGATGCTATGGCAATCTTCGGTTCATTCCACGCTATGGCAGAGTACTTAGATTACACTAATGACACTACTGCTGGTGACATTGATACTACTGGCTACGCAATTGAAGCTGGTTACTTCCTAACAGGTGAATCACTGAAATGGAAAAAGGTTATACCTCTGGTATCACACCAAAGTCTAAATATGGCGCATGGCAGATTGCTGCACGTTTCGAAAACATGGAAATTGACGAAATCTCAGGTAACGCTACTTCAGGCGATGAAGCAGATAAGTTCACACTGGGTCTAAACTACTACCCAACTAAAAACACACGTTTGATGTTGAACTACGACAAAATTACTGACCTGAAAATAGACGGTGTTAGCCGTGATGAAGAACCATCTGCACTTAAATTCCGTGCGCAAGCATTCTGGTAGGTCTTAACACTGGAAAGCACTGATAAAAGCCTCACCCCAGGGTGGGGCTTTTTTCTGATTAGGAGATATTAGCAAGAGAAGATAAGACGATGACACAAGAAGAATTACACCACTATCACTCATTACAGGAAATTCTCAGTCATGGACGTCTGACAGCTCTGTTTCAACCCATTATATCTCTACACAACCAACAGATTTTTGGTTATGAGGCACTGATTCGTGGTCCATCTGATGGCCCACTTCATTCGCCTGTGACCTTATTTGATACCGCTCTCAAGCATGATTGTCTGGCTGAGCTGGATTTACTTTGTCGAGAAACGGCGATCAAACGCTATGGTCAACTCGGCCTGAAAGAAAAACTCTTTATCAACACCACACCTGTCGCCCTTCTGGATAACAATTATCCACATGGATTGACTTTACAATATGTTGAAATGGCGGGCTTATCAGCAGAACAAGTCATCATTGAGCTCACTGAACAGTATCCGATTGATGACTATGAATTAATGCGAGCAGCCACCGAACATTATCGCGATATGGGTTTTTCGATTGCGATTGATGATTTGGGTGCGGGCTATTCTGGCTTACGCACCTGGTCTGAACTCAAGCCTGATTTTGTCAAACTGGACCGCCACTTTATGCAGAATATTCATGAAGATCGGCAAAAGCGCCAATTTGTGCAATCCATGATTGATATTGCTCAAAGTATCGGCTGCCAGGTGATTGGTGAAGGCATTGAAGTTCGTCAGGAATATATCACCGCACAAAGTCTGGATATGCGCTTTGTACAAGGCTATTACTTTGGCCGTCCTAATCGTAATCCACAAAAAGAACTCGATAACAGTCTGTTTGCCCAACGCAAAGAAACAACGATACAACGAACAGGTCGTCCAAGAGCGAATACCCTTGTTAGCAGCTTGCTGACAGATTTAGATCCGGTCAGACATAACGATACCATTGAGCACATTTCTGATCGTTTTCAGAAAGCGTTAAAACTGAATGCGTTGCCGGTTGTTGATGATAATAATCGTGTCGTGGGTATCATGTGGCGCGATGATTTTATGACACTTTACGCCAGCCGTTTTGGTCGTGAACTGTACGGAAGAAAACCCATAAAAGACTTTATGGATAAAAATCCCATCGTCGTTGAAACTGAGCTGCCATTGAAAAAACTCAGTTATCAAATCACCAGCCAGGAAGCACATCACCAGCACAGTGCCTTCGTCATAACGGAGCAAGGCCGCTATCGCGGTGTAGGTAGTTTGATGGACTTGCTACGTCAGATTACCGATATGCAAATCACCATGGCGCGTCATGCCAATCCGTTGAGTGGTCTGCCAGGAAATGTGCCATTAAGTGAACATACCCGTGAAATTATCGAGCAAAATCGGGATGTCACTGTCTGCTATTTTGACTTGGATAACTTCAAACCCTACAACGACATTTATGGTTACGGTAAAGGCGATAAGGTGATTAGCCTCACAGCTAAAACGTTAACTGAACATGTCGACCAGGAAATCGACTTTGTCGGGCATGTGGGTGGCGATGATTTTATCATCTTGTTTGAAAGTAAAGACTGGCAGCAGCGTTGCCAAAAGATTCTGGAAGCATTTGAGGCACTTTACCCACAACTATACAACTTACGTCATCTGCAACAAGCAGGCATCAATGCGGTTGATCGCCATGGCAATGAAACCTTTTATTCACTGCTTAGCTTATCGATAGGTGCTGTGCGCATTTTAGACTTCCCGAATATCCAGGCAGAGATTGATCTGACCGAATACGCCAGTAAAGCAAAATCAATGGCTAAACGAATAGCTGGAAACAGCCTCTATCAACTAGAGGCGACAGAAAAAAATATGAGTAATCAGAAACCGAAAATACGCTTGGTCACGGAGAAATAATCAGCTTAAACAGCCGCTTCGTAAGCAACCTGTTCGAGTACAAACTCGACACGCTGACGTACTTTCTCACGTGTTTCACGGAAGATATCCATCACTTCCTCTTCACTACCCCGCAGCTTGGCCGGATCAGGCAAAGGCAGATGCACCTTAACTGTATGGGGGCTGAGTAGAGGGCACTGCTCTTCAGCGTTATCACATAGTGTGACTAACAAATCTGCCCATTCCAGCATTTCACCATTCACACGAATCGATTCCTGCTGAGAAATATCAATGCCGACTTCAGACATAATTTTGATGGCACGTTGGTTTTGTCCATGTGCCTCAATACCAGCCGATTTTATTTCAATTTCTTCGCTGGCCAATGCTCTTGCCCAGCCCTCAGCCATTTGTGACCGACACGAGTTGCCAGTACACAAAAACATGACTCTAATCTTTTCCATTTCTAACCCTTTCTTCATAGCAGGCCGACCTTAACAAACCAATATGACAACACCGTTACGACGGCATAACATTCTGATTTATTGTTAATTACTAACTCAGACTTGAAGCGAACAGCATCGCTTCTGTTAAAATGCCTGTTTATCAAAGAATAAAGACGTCCATTGTGAAAAAACTGATCGCACACATCCTCATCTCAGCGGCACTGTTGACTCCCGTCCTTGCTCAAGCTCAAACCACGCGTTATGTATCTGATAAGCTCGAAATCACCATGCGGAATGGTCAAGGTGTGAAGTTCAATATCCGTAAAATGCTCGAGTCTGGTACACGACTCGAAGTACTGGAAACGGATCCAGCAGGTTATTCAAAAGTCAGAACGACAGATGGCGTTGAAGGCTGGGTGTTAACCCGTTATCTGACCAACACACCGAGTGCTCGTGATCAACTTGAAGCCAGTCAAAAGCGTGTGGCCAATTTAGAACTTGAAATCGCTAAATACAAAGAAGAAATTTCATCACTCAGTAATCAAAACTCCGACGTTGATACACAAAACATGTCGTTGAAAGAAAAGTCACAACGTTTGAGCAAAGAACTGGACGACCTCCGTCGTACCGCGTCAAATGCTGTGGCTTTAGATAATGAAAACCGCCAGCTAAAAGAAAAGCTGCAAGAAATTGATCATGAAAACCAGTCATTAGTCATCGAAAACAATGCCTTAAAAGATAACAGTACCCGAAGCTGGTTCCTTATTGGCGCCGCTGTTTTATTCGCAGGTATCTTGTTAGGCATCATCCTACCGCGCCTAAAAGTTCGGAAAAAGGATAGCTGGGGCAGCCTCTGATAACAGATTATTATCTCGTCAATAAAAAAGGACGCATCGAGCGTCCTTTTTTTGTTTCATACAACCAGTCTATCAAGCACGTTTTTTGTGTCCATCTCTCAGATGAGACAAGCCTTCTCCAGCTAAAGAGCCACCATCAATCTGATACGCCTTACCAAAGCCTTTCACATAACGGCCACCGATAGGATTCAGCTTAAATAACTTAAAGTCACTCAATTGACTTAAGTTTTGTATGCGATCGCCATGACGATCGGTTAAACACTGAATACCCACATCCCAGTCTGCAGAATCGACAGGCAATAGTTCTGTGGTCACATTGTACTGAACACGAAGACGAGCAAATAACTCCGCAGCAGAATCTTCATCTTCAATAATTAATACTGAAGCTCTAGGGTGATGCTGCAAGTTTTTAGCGTGAACTGCGATTTCACTGATTAATACATATAAACAATCTTCTCCCACCGCGAAGGGCGCGTAGGAAGCATAAGGTTCATCTTCTTCGGTTAATGAGGATAGCAGCAAACTTTTTCTGCTGTTGACCATCGCCATAATCTCTTGACTGATTTTCTCTTCTAACCCTTTATTATTCATTACTCTATTCTCATTGATATTGTTGTTGCATGGCCAGAAAACGTTGTTTTTGTTCTGCTAACAACTCGCCTTTTTCATCTCGGCCAAGAAAGACTTTAAAAATCACCTCGCCCTCGGCATTTTCAAAAACAAACGCGTAACTCTCTCGGCCACGGTGCTGTTTATCTTGAAAACGAATATGGTTTACTAACTTAAGATTTAAGTGTCCATGAAAGCCTGGCACCGGACCTGATAAATTATAAAAACCTTCCGCTACAGAGCCTTTCGGAAAAGGCCCCATAAACTCAAACACACTGCCGCCATGCAATACGATGGTCGTCATAGTACCCCAATCAGCCAGTTGCTCGAGTAATGCTTGAGCCTGCTCACCTGGCATTGTTACTTCATTAGACATAGCTGCTCCTTAAAAATCATACTTCACGCCAAGACGAATATCTTTGCCCGGCATATAGAGTTGTTGAAATGCGACACGATAGTGTTGATCAGTCAAATTATTCACTGTGAGATCAACCGTCAGGTTTTCAAAGTCACGTGGAGTCCAGCGAGCATAGAGGTCAACCAAATTATAGTGCTCATAATCTTCATTGGCAGACATGACATCGTTTGGTTTATGTTTTTGGCTTTCCACTCGTGTCAATGTGGAGCCAGTTTGTAAACTATCAGATAGCCATGACTTATTCAGATCTAAAACCCATTTATCTGCTGGAATATTGGCTAGGGCTTCGCCCGTATTCTTATTTTTGGCACGCGTTTGACCATAACTGACCATCGCATTCCAGTTTTGCCATTGATAATCCATTGCCAACTCAAATCCAACTAATTGAGCTTTATCAACATTTCGATACTCTGTATTAACAGGATAATAATCATCAAACTGCGGACCATAGATCAACATTATCTGCTGATAATTCGTTGCTATTTGCTCGATAAAGTTATTGACCTCATTATGAAAGACTGAAGCATGAATGTTGACAGTATCTTTTTCATTAAAGGCATTTTGCATTTGGTAATCTACCAAGAACTCAATATTTTGGGATTCTTCTGGCTTCAAATTTGGGTTATTTATGAATGTATTAGCGCCTGCAGGTCCGTAGCTGTAATGAGTCCCCGTAGTATAAAGCTCTTCAGCCGATGGCGCTCTAAATGCCTCGTCATAACGTAACGTCACCTGTAAATCCTCATTTGGCAACCAACTGATGGCTGCTGAAGGTGAAAACGCATTATCACTACGATCATTATTCAAGTTATCCGCTTCAGTCGCGAAATAGTCATAGCGTGCACCCAACTCCAGACGCAAGATATCAGCAAATGGAATCTGCACCTCGGTGAATGCACCCCAGACATCCGTGGTGGCTTCAGGCACAATGGGCCGACTGGGACCACTTCGTGAAGCGTCTAATTTATCCTGATAACCATCCACGCCATACAGCACAGAAACATCACCAAACTGACTACGATTATTGAGATTTAAACCTAATGTTCTGATATTGGTTGTATCGAATCTATTATCGGACACACGATTTTCATCGACTTCTGTTCGGTTCCAGTATAAGTTGAGCTGGCTATCGATCAGTTTGTTGTCTGGGTTAAAGCGATAATCGACAGAAGCATGATCCGTTTGAATTTCCCGATCAACTAAAAACACCGACGTGCCCAAATTTGCTGATGCATTGGATGGCACACCACCATCCGTATAGGAGCGGCGAAAGTTAAATGTCGCCATCTGATCGTTATCGATAAACCAGTCCAGTTTAGCTAACACGCCTTGGTCACGATCGGCCGAGTTTTCCAGATCATCGCCATTCCCCAGCTCCAAGTCATTGCCATCACGATAGTAACCCGATAGCAGCAAATCAACATTGCCAAAACGACTAGCCAAAGCACCGGTTGTTGTCCACTTATCACCGTTTGATTGATAACCTTGTTTCACAAAGCCGCCCAGATTATCTCCATCCAAGAGATCAGCCGCATGAATAGTATTCTGTGACACAACACCACCTAACGCACCTGACCCCCATAAAGAACTGCTCGGCCCTCGAAGTACCTCAACATTTTTTAAGAGTGATGGGTCTAAAAAATACGTAGGTCGATGACCTGATTCAAAATTCTGTCTAACCCCATCAATCAATTGCAAAACACGGTTTCCACCCAAGCCACGGATATTGACTCCCTGAACTTGTTCACGAGGGCCACCAGTTAATGTGACATTAGGTAAATAGTTAATAACTTGAGGAACAGAAGTGGCTTGTTGTCGTGCAATATCATCCTGACTCACGACACTGATATTGCGGCTTGAGCTATCACCGTCAGTGTTTCTTGTCGCTGTGATAGTGATTTCATCGAGGCTTTGTTCCGCAGCAAAGGCTTCGCCACCACTTACTGTCAATAAAACAGGCACCTGCATTAGCAAGGCTAACTTTCTTAATTTCATCGTAATTGTTCCTGACTTGAAAAATATGTCGAGAAAATTACCATTTAACGATAATGAGATCAATTATCATTTACATATAGATTAACAATTTAGCAGATATCAAGTAGAATGCTGTGCGTTGTGTATCCCCCTTTTCACTATGACTAATATATCGACTGAACTTTATATGATGAAGAATAAAAGAATCCCTTCTCTTTTCTGCGCTCTATGGCTTTTAATGCTGACTTTGCTCACAGCCCCAAGCAGCTATGCGGACTCTAATAATTCCCGCCTGGTCAGTGTTGACGGCAATGCCACTGAGATTTTGCTCAACCTGGGATTGGAAGAGCATATTGTGGCTGCAGACTTAACCAGTCAGCCCTTGTTATCTCAGCCAGTTGAAAATTTAGGTTACCATCGAACATTATCTGCAGAAGGGCTGCTCCAGTTACATCCTGATTTAGTTATCGGAAGTAACCATATGGGGCCTGCCCCGCTATCGCGGCTCTCAAAAAAGCACATATTCCTGTTCTCGAACTTGATAGTCCAACGACATTGCAGCAACTTGAAACAAATATAACGCTGTTAGCCTCTCGGCTTCATGCTGAATCAGCAGCGCAAGAGCTTATCGAACAGCTTCAAACAAGACAGGCAGCCTTGCTAGAAAAACAGCCGACACATAAGCCAACTGTGGTATTCCTGCTCGATATTGGTGAGCGTGGTTTATCCCAAGCGGGCACCGATACCACTGGCGATGCACTCATAAAACTATTGGGCGGTAAAAATATCAGCCAGTTTAGTGGTTACAAATCTATTTCTGTTGAAGCCTTATTAGCCGTCAATCCGGATATTATTCTGGTTGGTAGTCGTTCTGACAGCTTGGATAGCGCTAACAAGCTCGTCAAACGTCAGCCATTACTGCAACATAGCCAAGCGGCTAAAAATAATCAGATAGTGAGTGTGAATGCAGCGACCTTAATTGCCGGGCTCAGCCTCGGTGCTCTGGCGGAAGCTGAACGACTGGCAGATAAACTCTACTAGCCATCGACTCGTGACTATGCCCTACCAATCGCTATTCCGAAAGCTGGCGTGGCCAGTTCTGATCAGCCTGCTTGTCATCGGTATTATTTTATCTCTGACATCTGGCCCCATGAAGTTATCAAGCTGGCAGAGTTTGTTAACTGTCTGGGACGGTTTATTCCATACTGATCTTAGCCGTCTAAATGACTATGAGAAGGTCGTTATCTGGGATCTTCGCTGGCCTCGTACGCTGCTAGCTTTGTTTATTGGCGCCTTATTGGCCATCTGTGGCGCCGTCACACAAGGCTTGTTTCGAAACCCTTTGGCTGATCCAGGCATCATTGGTGTGTCTTCTGGTGCAGGGCTTGGGGCGGCACTTGCCATCGTAATATTTCCCGTAAGTTTCTCAGTTTTTGCCACACCTGTAGCGGCTTTTGTGGGTGGGTTAGTCACCAGTTTATTAGTGTATCGACTGGCCCAATCCAGCCAAGGAAATACTTCCGTGCTTATTCTGTTATTAGCCGGGGTCGCGGTCGCCGCATTTACCGGTGCCGTGATTGGTTTTCTAACATTTATTGCCAATGATCAGGCATTACGCGATTTAACTTTATGGGGCATGGGTTCCTTAAATGGCGCCACACCTTTTATGTTGTGGTTATGTGCTGGCTGTTGCCTGTGCTTGATACTTTTCTATCAGTATTACGCCAAAGCCCTGAATGCCTTATTGCTGGGTGAAGCTGAAGCGGCACATTTAGGCATCCATACTGAACAACTCAAACGCCAACTCATCATTGCGACAGCGATTGGCATTGGTATTGCCGTCTCTGCCTCAGGCATTATTGGCTTCATCAGTTTGGTTGTGCCTCATCTAATACGTATGACATTAGGCCCAGATCACACACGCCTATTACCTTTATCTGCCATTGCAGGGGCGGCCCTGTTATTACTGGCTGATGTGGGAGCACGGGTCTGGCTCGCTCCAGCCGAACTTCCGGTTGGCTTAGTGACAGCATTGATTGGCGCACCCTTTTTTGTTTTTCTTCTATTACAGCAACGTCAGCGCTTAAGTACATTGTAGGATGACGATGACCAGTTTAACTTTAAATCATCTCAACATTGCTCATGGTGGACGCTCCATTCTCCATATCGAGCATGCTGATGTTGAGCCGGGCGAGTTTATTGCCGTGCTGGGCCCTAATGGCGCAGGAAAAACCAGTTTATTTCGTGCCATTACTAGCGAGTGGAAACCTAGCTCAGGTCATGTTTTTTTGCATGATAAAAATGTAAATGAATGGTCTCGTCGAGAGCGTGCGAAACACTTAGGTATTTTGCCCCAATCATCACAATTAACCTTTCCCTTTAGTGCAAGTGAAGTCGTGGCAATAGGTGCGACGCCGCTGTCTCTATCTGCTGATGAGTTAGCTCAGCAAACACGATTTTGGATGGAAAAAACCGATACCTGGCAATTTGCAGATCGCTTTTTTACCAGTCTCTCTGGTGGAGAGCGGCAACGCGTGCAGCTAGCGCGAATATTACTCCAGGTATCACAAGCCGAAAAACCACCTGTTGTTTTGTTGGATGAACCCACATCAGCACAAGACTTAGGTCAACAGCATCATTTATTACAACTCGTTCGTCAGCTTAGTCATGAATCACAATTCTCGATCGTGGCCATTTTGCATGATCTTAACCAAGCAACGCGTTATGCCGATAAGATTTGGTTGCTAAATCAGGGTAAAATGTTTGCTCAAGGTTCACCACAGGCGATATTAACACCTGATACCGTCAGTGCGGTCTGGGGTTATGTTGCTGAGAAACTGATCACTCAAGCAGGAAACAACGTTCTAATTTAATGACTTTATATGACTGACAAAAGCAGCTATGAGCTGAGCGGCATTCTCAAGCAAGCCCTTCTGTACAAAAAGCATCTCGTCAAAGCCAATATCATCGCGCTTCTGGCGACACTCTGTGCTGTGCCTGTTCCTCTATTATTGCCTCTGATGGTTGACGAAGTGTTACTTGAAGAGCCAGGCCCAACCGTCGCCTTTATTCAGCAATTCAGTCCCGATAGCTGGCATGGTCCGGTTTTATATATTTTGGCTGTGTTGTTATTTACATTGGTATTACGTGTGGCATCGGTCATTTTGAATGTGGCTCAGTCACGTTATTTCACCCTTATTGCCAAACGCATCACCTTCAGGATTCGTCAAAAACTGATTAAACGGCTGGGTAGAATTGCCATCAGCGAATATGAAACTCGAGGTAGCGCCGGCATTGCCTCACATTTTGTTACCGATATTGAAGTGATTGATAATTTTATCGGCAATACCATCAGTCGATTTATCGTAGCAACGCTGAGTATTATTGGTACAGCAGTGATATTGCTGTTTTTACACTGGCAACTGGCGTTATTAATTTTGTTTATGAATCCGCTGGTGATCTATTTCACTATGGTGGTGGGTAAACACGTCAAGGAGCTTAAAAGGAAAGAAAATTCTGCTTTTGAAATCTTCCAACAAAGCTTGACCGAAACCTTAGACGGTATTCAACAAATACGCACCGCTAATCGTGAAAAACACTATCTGCTTCGCGTCATTGATAACGCACGTCAGGTTAGAAACCATGCCTCAGAGTTTGCCTGGAAAAGTGATGCCGCAAACCGTTTTTCTTTTGTGATCTTCCTGTTTGGCTTTGATGTGTTCAGGGCTGTCAGTATGTTTATGGTGATTTTCTCTAATTTAAGTATTGGTGAGATGTTCGCCGTCTTTGGTTACCTGTGGTTTATGATGAGTCCGGTACAAGAAATTCTGAATATTCAATATTCTTTTTATTCTGCCAGCGCAGCGGTTTCGAGGCTGAATAGTCTGTTCAGCATGCATGAAGAAGTGCGTTACCAAAACGACGTAAATCCATTTGTAGATGGACAACCCAGCAGTATTCGCATTGAGAACCTGCACTTTAAATACGGCGATAATAATAAAGTGCTCAGCGGCGTCTCGCTGAATATCCAAGCAGGTGAAAAAGTCGCACTGGTCGGTGCTAGTGGTGCCGGAAAGTCTACCTTAGTCAATGTGTTATTAGGTTTATATCCAGCTGATGATGGCATGGTATTTTTTAATGGTGTACCTGTGAGTAAAATTGGCCTGGACACGGTTCGTGAGCACGTATCCACAGTCTTACAAAGCCCCGCTTTGTTTAATGATACCGTGCGTCAAAACATTACGATGGGACGTCAATATTCTGATGATGCTATCTGGGAAGCTATTCGTATCGCACAGATAGAAACCGTCATCCAAGACCTTCCAGAACAATTGGATACCATCATAGGCCGTGATGGCGTGAAATTATCGGGTGGCCAACGTCAACGTCTGGCAATTGCACGTATGGCTTTAGTGAATCCAAGCGTGGTTGTTTTGGATGAAGCCACTTCAGCCTTAGATAGTGATACCGAATTTCAACTGCATAATGCTTTAGAGCAGTATCTGGAAAATCGGACAACCATTATTATTGCTCATCGTCTCAGCGCCGTGAAACAAGCCGATCGCATTATCGTATTTGACGGTGGAGAAATTATTGCGGAAGGCGACCATGATTCATTGATTAATCAGGACGGTTTGTACCAAAAACTTTACGCACAACAGATATAAAAAAGCCCGGATAAACCGGGCTCATTTATTTTCTATCGACGCTTGAGTTGTTCAACATCCCGAACAGCCCCTTTCGCCGCTGAGGTAGTCAATGCGGCATAGGCCTGAAGAGCTAGGCTCACTTCACGCTCACGCGCAACGGGTTTCCAGGCATCATCGCCTTTCGCTTCCATAGCGGCACGACGATGCGCCAGCTCTTCGTCGCTTATCTCAACATTGATCTTACGGTTAGGAATATCGATATGGATGATATCGCCTTCCTCCACCAAGCCAATATTCCCGCCTTCTGCCGCTTCAGGTGAAGCATGACCAATAGATAAACCCGATGTACCACCGGAGAAACGTCCATCAGTTAATAAGGCACAGGCTTTACCTAAACCTTTAGATTTCAGGTAGCTGGTGGGATACAGCATTTCCTGCATGCCTGGTCCACCTTTGGGTCCTTCATAGCGAATGAGGACAACATCACCTTCTTTGATATCCCCTCTTAAAATAGCTGCGACAGAGTCATCTTGAGACTCAAAAATGCGTGCCGGACCAGAGAAAGTCAAAATAGACTCATCCACACCGGCCGTTTTCACAATACAACCATCTTCAGCTAAATTGCCATACAACACGGCCAAGCCGCCATCTTTACTATAAGCATGTTCGACATCACGAATACAGCCGTTTTCACGATCCAAATCCAGCTCTGGCCAACGGCAGTTCTGACTGAAGGCTTCCTGTGTTGGAATACCAGCAGGACCAGCGAGATAACGTGTTAATGCAGGCTCATAGTCTGTGCGTTTCACATCCCATTGTTTTAAACCTTCACCCATGGTTTTGCTGTGAACTGTGGGCGCATCAGTATGCAATAAACCACCAGCCGCTAATTCACCAAGAATAGAAATGACACCACCAGCGCGGTGTACATCTTCCATGTGGTATTTGTTGGTGGCAGGCGCGACTTTACATAAATTCGGAATTTTACGTGACATGCGATCAATATCAGCCATAGTAAAGTCGACTTTGGCTTCATTCGCCGCCGCTAATAAGTGCAGCACGGTATTGGTTGAACCACCCATCGCAATATCTAGGGCAATGGCGTTTTCAAACGCCGCTTTTGTCGCAATAGATCGCGGTAATACATCCTCTTCATCATTTTCATAGTAGCGTTTAGCTAAATCGACGATGCGACGACCTGCTTCCAGAAACAGTTCTTTGCGATCCGCGTGTGTAGCAAGCAATGAACCATTGCCTGGTAATGATAGCCCCAAAGCTTCCGTCAGGCAGTTCATTGAGTTAGCTGTAAACATACCAGAGCATGAACCACAGGTTGGACAGGCACTACGCTCAACCTGTTCGACATCCGCATCACTGACATGCTCATCCGCTGCCTGAACCATGGCATCCACCAGATCCAGCTTGACGTCTTTACCAGCGAGTTTTGTTTTACCCGCTTCCATTGGTCCACCAGAAACAAAAATCACCGGAATATTGAGTCGCATAGCGGCCATTAACATGCCGGGTGTGATCTTGTCGCAGTTTGAAATACAAACAATGGCATCCGCGCAGTGCGCATTGACCATATATTCAACAGAGTCAGCGATAATGTCGCGCGATGGTAAGCTGTAAAGCATGCCGCCATGCCCCATAGCGATACCATCATCAACGGCAATGGTATTGAACTCTTTTGCGACACCGCCCGCTTTTTCAATTTCGCGCGCAACCAGTTGGCCAAGATCTTTTAGATGAACATGTCCGGGAACAAATTGTGTAAACGAGTTTGCAATAGCGATGATAGGTTTATTGAAATCATCATCTTTCATTCCTGTCGCCCGCCACAGTGCGCGAGCGCCAGCCATATTTCTACCCGCGGTAGATGTTCTTGAACGATATTGAGGCATGCGAAATCTCTCCAAAATCTGTTTTGCCCCACGTAACCCTTAGATCACATGGTAATAATCTGATAAATTTTACACGACACTTGGCAAGCGTGCCGAGTCTGAGATAAAAAGAAACGAATGAACGACACTGTAAAGCCAGTTACACCACAAAACTTAGCCACCACAACCAGCTGGTTTCGTACCGCTGCGCCTTATATTCATAGTCATCGTGGCGCGACTTTTGTGATTGCTTTTGATGGTGAAACCATCGATAGCCAGGAATTCGAGCCCCTGCTCCATGATATCTCTATCCTGAATAGCTTAGGCATTAAATTGGTTCTAGTATACGGTGCCAGACCTCAGATTGAAGCAAGCTGTATCGAACAAAACATACCTGTTAGATATCACAATGGTTTGAGAGTGACCGATGATATCAGCTTGGTTATTGCCAAAGCAGCCATTGGTAAACTGCGCCTTGATATCGAATCGAAACTGTCCTTTGGGTTACCACATACGCCAATGGCCGATGCACGTATTCGTTGTATCAGTGGGAACTTGGTGATTGCCAGACCTGCTGGCATCATAGATGGTGTGGATCTGGGTCATACCGGTGAAGTGCGCCGTATCGATGCTGAAGGCATCAATCAACAATTGGGATTAGGTAATATTGTTTTGCTGCCCCCTCTGGGTTACTCCCTTACAGGCGAAAGCTTCAACGTTTCAGCTGAATCTATCGCGACAGAAGTGGCCACAGCATTACGCGCAGATAAATTGATCTTTATTGGTCACAGTAACAAAACGATGCCCCGCGAACTGACGGTGAATGAGGCAGAAAAAACACTCAGCTCCCATCCTTCATTACATGCTGCGGTAAAAGCCTGTAGAGCAGGCGTCACCAGAGTACATATTCTGGATAGAGCCATTAACGGTGTTTTATTACAGGAATTATTCAGCCGTGATGGTGCTGGTACGCTGGTAACGTCCACCTCTTTTGAAACCACAAGACAAGCAACGATTGATGATGTCGGCGGTATCCTGGAGTTAATTCAACCGTTAGAAGAAAAAGGAGTTGTCGTAAAACGTTCAAGAGAGTTACTAGAACGAGAGATCGATCATTTCACGGTCATGGAGCGTGATGGCAGTGTTGTAGCCTGCGCGGCACTTTACCCCTATCCTGATAATGATATGGCAGAACTTGCTTGCCTGGCGGTATCGAATCAATACCAGAGTCATGGTCGCGGTCAGCAATTACTCGGGGTACTGGAGCAGTCAGCAAAAGCACAAGGCATCAATAATCTGTGCGTGTTAACCACTCAAACGGCGCACTGGTTTTTAGAGCATGGGTTCAAACCAGCAGAAATAGCTGATCTCCCTGTCGCAAAACAAGCGCTATACAATTATCAGCGCAAATCGCGTGTGTTCAGAAAAGAACTGGATTAACGTCTTTTTTTGTTATTTAACTGACGTCGATATTCCGGAAATAATAATGGCGCAAACTCATGGAGTGCTTTTTCATAAACACGACGTTTGAAAAACACAATTTCGTCAACCGGCGTCCAGTAATCCACCCAGCGCCAATCATCAAACTCTGGTTTTTCATGCAGATTAAGCTTGACGTCTTCTTCCTTACCGGTAAAACGCATTAAAAACCAACGCTGCTTTTGGCCAATACAAAGCGGTTTATTTCCATATCGCAGGTAACGTTTAGGTAAGCGGTAACGCAACCACCCTCGGGTCGTTGCAATTAACTCAACATGCTCTGGCAGTAAACCTACCTCTTCCGTAAGCTCACGATAAGCCGCCTGCTCAGGAGTTTCATGGGACTTGATCCCCCCTGAGGAAACTGCCACGAATCATGTTGCGCACGTTGCGCCCACAACACCTGATTCTCTTCGTTGCAGAGTATGATCCCTACGTTAGGCCTGAAGCCATCTTTATCAATCACGACTGAAGTCTCTAGCTGGCTGAGCGCAATCGCCCCCAGCGGTTTATTCTCAATTAGCGATTAGATTATTAAAAGCACTGTCAGTATGCAATGCATTTTGACATACAATAGTCGCATTTTTGATTAAAACGGAGACTTTTCCAGCATCATGGCGTTGGCAATTTTTGATTTGGATAATACTTTACTGGCCGGTGATAGCGACTATTTATGGGGTCGTTACTTGTGTGAAAATAACATTGTAGACGAGGACGCCTACCGGGCTAGCAATGATCATTTTCTTCAAGAATACACTAACGGCACGCTCGATATCTACGCATTTTTGGAGTTTGTCTTTACACCTTACGCCAACCACCCCATGTCTGAATTAGAAGCTTGGCGCGCGGCCTATCTAGAAGAAAAAATTAAACCCATCATTTTGCCAGCGGGTATCGAACTCATCGAAAAGCATCGCGCTCAAGGCGATACATTACTCATTATTACGGCCACCAATAGTTTCCTGACCCAGCCTATTGCGGAGCTCCTGGGCATTGAACATTTAATTGGCACGGATCCAGAAATGATTGATGGCGCGTTTACCGGCAAAGTCTCAGGCACGCCCTCGTTTCAGCGTGGTAAAGTCGAGCGTTTGAAAATGTGGTTAAACCATCGGGATGAAACGATGGAGAACAGTACTTTTTACAGTGATTCTCATAACGATATCCCACTATTAGAACTGGTCGATACCCCTGTCGCCGTTGATCCCGATGAGAAGCTTGAAGCCTTTGCTAAGGAAAAAGGCTGGAAAATTCTCAGTTTGCGTTAATAATTGTTACAATTCATCGTTTTTTATCATTCACAATCAGGCCGTCATTATGGAATGGGAAGTTGTTATTGGGTTAGAGATTCATACCCAACTCGCCACCAAGTCTAAGATTTTCTCTGGTGCTGCTACAGCATATGGTGCAGAGCCGAATACACAAGCATGTGCCGTTGACCTGGGTCTGCCGGGCGTATTACCGGTACTCAATGCAGAAGCTGTCAGAATGGCGATTAAGTTTGGTCTTGCCGTTGATGCTGAGATTTCTGAACGTTCAGTCTTTGCCCGCAAAAATTACTTCTATCCTGACTTACCAAAAGGCTATCAAATCAGCCAATATGAATTACCCATTGTCGGAAAAGGCCACATCAGTATCGAACTGGAGGATGGCTCTGAAAAAGTCATCGGTATTACTCGTGCTCATCTCGAAGAAGATGCTGGCAAATCACTACATGAAGACTTTGACGGTCAAACAGGCATTGATTTAAACCGAGCAGGCACACCGTTGTTAGAAATTGTGTCTGAACCTGATATGCGCAGCGCAAAAGAAGCGGTTGCTTATATGAGGAAAATCCACTCACTGGTTCGCTATCTTGAGATTTGTGATGGCAATATGCAGGAAGGTTCATTCCGCTGCGACGCGAACGTTTCAATTCGTCCTAAAGGGCAGGAAAAGTTTGGTACCCGTGCCGAGCTGAAAAACATTAACTCTTTCCGTAACGTTGAACGCGCTATTAACTACGAAGTGGAGCGTCAAATTGATGTGTTGGAATCAGGTGGTGAAGTCATTCAGGAAACGCGTTTGTACGATGCCGACAAAAATGAAACGCGCGCGATGCGCAGTAAAGAAGAAGCGAATGACTACCGTTACTTCCCTGATCCTGATTTGCTCCCACTGATTATTGACCAAGCCACGATCACTGATATTAAAGCGACATTGCCAGAACTACCCAACGAAAAACGTGACCGCTTTGTCAATGAGTTAGGTCTATCGCTGTATGACGCCTCAGTACTCACCAGTAGCCGTGAGCTAGCCACTTATTTTGAGTCATTATTAGCGGCTACTGGCGGCAATGATCCTAAACAGTGTGCAAACTGGGTTATTGTTGAGCTGTCCGGTGCGCTAAATAAAGCAAGCATGGATATTACTGAATCGCCGGTGAGTGCTGAACAGCTTGCTGGTGTCTTAAACAGAATCAGTGATAACACCATTTCAGGCAAAATCGCCAAAACCGTGTTTGAAGCATTGTGGAAAGGTGAAGGTAAAGATGCCGATGCGATCATCGAAAATAAAGGTCTGAAGCAAGTCACCGATACCGGCGCTATTGAAGCTATGGTGGATGAAGTATTGGCAAATAATCCTGATCAAGTGCAGCAATACCGGGATGGCAAGGAACAATTACTTGGCTTCTTCGTTGGCCAGATAATGAAAGCGTCAAAAGGTAAAGCCAACCCAGCCCAGGTAAATGAATTACTGAAGAAAAAACTGAATGGATAATTCCTAACACATGAGTCAATCATCAAAAAAAGCCGCCATTGAGCGGCTTTTTTTATGGCCGATTTTTATGCATTCATTGTGAGGCATCTCACAAATTACAAGCGACCCGATTCCCCTTAATCGCTAAACGATGTAGTATCACCC
The DNA here is from genome assembly GCF_030296755.1 of Methylophaga marina. Taxonomy (NCBI): domain Bacteria; kingdom Pseudomonadati; phylum Pseudomonadota; class Gammaproteobacteria; order Thiotrichales; family Piscirickettsiaceae; genus Methylophaga; species Methylophaga marina. Next base: position 1,754,009 of record NZ_AP027741.1, on the reverse strand, counting down.
GATGGATTTGTTACGCTTTTTTGACTACGGCGCTAAAAGCCAATGATGGAGCAAAGGTTGACCAACCAATGAAGTTTGTACAGGAGCACCTCCCCGCCAAGACGGGTTTAAATAAATTACCGTCGGCCTCTCCCCTTCCTGAAGCCAACTGGGTACTCGTTTTCGGCTCAGTCAGCCGCTTCAACGATAAAGGTTTTGCTAAAACCCTAAAAAAACGCTACCCAAACGCCGAAATCATCGGTTGCACCACATCGGGCGAGATTACAGGTGATGGTGTTTATGATGACAGCATCCATATCACAGCCATGCAGTGGGAGCGAAGCACGCTCCGCTTTATAAGCAAGCCGGTTAATAGTATGGAGCAATCCCATGCACTGGGTGCTCAAATTGCCGCTGAGTTAAAAATGGATGATCTCAAAGGCGTGTTTGTTCTCAGTGACGGTTTGAATGTTAATGGTTCTGAACTGGTAGAAGGTCTCCAGGAGATATTGCCCAATATTCCTATCACAGGTGGTCTAGCAGGCGACTCTGCTGCATTCAAGCAAACCTTACTCATCAACAATGACAAAATTCAGGATCGTACAGTGATCGCTGTTGGTATTTACGGAGAAGATGCCATCGTTACCAGTGGCGCCTTAGGCGGCTGGCAACCATACGGACCACCAAGAAAAATTACGCGTTCAAACAAAAATGTGGTGTACGAGTTAGACAATAAACCCGCTCTTCCACTTTACAAGATGTACATAGGCTATTACGCCAATGAATTACCTGCTTCTGGCTTGAATTTCCCCTTTGCCATCATGGATGAGAAGAATGTTAATGTCATCAGAACACTCCTCTCGATTAATGAACAAGATAATAGCTTGACCTTTGCAGGCAATATAAAAGAAGGGTCTACCGTTCGTTTTCTCAAGTCTGATCATGATCGTTTGGTTTTAGGTGCCAGTGAAGCAGCCAGACAAATATTACAAAAAGACGTCAACATAAACGATAAAGCCTTAGCTATTTGCGTGAGCTGTGTTGGCCGTAAATTAGTCATGGAATCTCAGGTATCAGACGAAGTGTTTGCTGTGCAAAGACTACTGGGTATGCAGACAGGCATCACCGGATTCTATTCAAATGGTGAAATCTGTTCAGGGGAAGATGATAGTCACAGTTTACTGCACAACCAAACCATGACTATCGCTTATCTGAGTGAGCACAACGCCTGATTAAATCAGGCGATTTCTCTCGCTGCTGCTAACAACGCTAATCTAGCGATGACACCGTAGGCATAAAAGCGGTTCGGTTCCGAATCAGGCAAATCTGTTTGATCTGGTGTGCTACAGGACTGAGCAAAGGCCAGTGGTTCAAAATGCATCCCCGGCGCATTTAAATTTTCATTAACGCCACGCCCAGTGTGAACACGATAGAAGCCACCTACCACATAGTGATCCATCATATAAATAACGGGTTCAGCTACCGCCTTTTCTTCCCCCAATGTCTCGAAGGTGTAAACGCCTTCCTGAACCAACACATTATCCACCACCAAACCTTCCTTAGCGGATGACATTTTATTTCGTTGTTTACGATTGAGGTTTTCGATTTCCTCGGCGCTTTTAACCGTCATAATGCCCATCCCATAGGTACCGGAATCGGCTTTCACAACAACAAACGGCTCTCTGTCGATATTATATTCAGCGTATTTGGCTCGAATAGATGTCAGCAAATTGTTCACATTTTTGGCGAGACACTCTATGCCCGACTTTTCTTTAAAATTCACTTCACCGCATTGCAATGTCAAAGGGGATACTAACCACGGATCTATATCAATCTGCTCAGCAAATTCTTTTGCGACTTGATTATATTGAGTGAAATGATCAGATTTTTTTCTGGTTGACCAGCCTGCGCGTAATGGTGGAATAACCTCTTGCTCTAGATTTTCGAGAATAGCTGGCCGTCCGGCAGATAAGTCATTATTTAACAGAACCAGACAGGGTGAAAAGTCATCCACGGCAACACGATTACCTTTTCTGACTAATGGCTCAAGCGTAATTTGCTTACCTGATGGCAGGTCAATGCTCATAGGCTCTTCAATCTCTTCTAATAAACTGCCAATGCGAGCTTCCATACCTGCTTTTTGGAAGATGTCACGTAAGGTTTCCAAACTTTCGAGATAGAACAAGTTCCTCGTATGATTTTCAGCCACGATCAATACGCGTTTTGCTGTTGGACAGGTTCGTTCAACAGCAGCCTGAGCAGCGTGAATACACAAAGGCATAAAAGAGGCGTTGAGATTATTAAACCCAGCAGGGAATAAATTCGTATCCACAGGCGCCAACTTAAACCCCGCATTTCGGAGATCGACAGAAGCATAAAACGGCGCAGGCGTTTTTAACCACTGCTCTCTTAACCATGTTTCAACTTGTGTCTGCTTTTCTAGCAATATGGCTTCTAACTTTAGAAGAGGACCATTTAAAGCGGTGGTTAAGTGTGGGACGCCAGAAGTCATGGTTAAGCTCGCTTATGTTTTAAAGTGTAGAGTTGAGTATAAATGTCGATAAGAAGAGACATGGGACACAAATTTGATATTTCAAGTCATTCATACTTAACCGTTGTGAATTTACAGTTCGCTGAGATGATTATTCAACTCAAGTCATCACTAGCCTGTAACACAAAAATGGGTTATCTTCGTGTGCACTACAATTATAAAATAATTCAGGTATAGCATAGTCGTGAGCCAGAGTGAAAACGAATTTAACGGTCTGAAAGTGATGGTGATTGATGATAGCAACACCATTCGCCGCACAGCTGAAACACTATTAAAAAAGGCAGGGTGTGATGTGTTAACGGCTGACAATGGATTTGAAGCTCTACCCATCATTAGTGCCCATCATCCCGATATTTTATTTATCGATATTATGATGCCACGACTGGATGGCTATCAGACTTGTGCACTAGTGAAGAATAACCCTAAATTTAGGGACATACCCGTAGTAATGCTCTCCAGCAAGGATGGTTTATTTGATAGAGCAAAAGGACGCGTTGTAGGGGCCGAACAATATTTAACCAAGCCTTTTACTCGTGAAGATTTACTCGGTGCCATCCGAACACATTTGCTGGAAAAAACTCAGGACGCAAATTAATTTATGGCTCGAATTTTAATCGCTGACGACTCGCCTACCGAAGTATATGTGCTTCAAAAACTGTTAGAACGACATGGTCATCAGGTTCTGGTTGCAGAAGACGGTGAGCAAGCAGTTCGTATTACACAAGAAGAACAACCAGACTTAGTATTGATGGATGTGGTTATGCCTAACCTGAATGGCTTTCAGGCTACACGTCTTTTAAGTCGTGATGATGACACTCGTCACATTCCTATCATTATTGTTTCCTCAAAGAATCAGGAAACCGATAAGATGTGGGGACTCCGCCAGGGAGCCAAAGGTTATCTTGGCAAACCGGTCTCAGAGGATGAGATTATTGAACAGATTCAATCGTTGCTGGATAAATGACTATGATGCAACCACAAACACCCGAAGACATTATTGCCATATTGCAAGATGTCGAACGCCGTAGCAGACAAAAAGCGGCAGGGTTAACACAACAAGAATCGCTTGGGCAAAGCTGGACAGCCATCGGATTTCGTCTTGCTGGTCAGCATTTTGTGATTCCACTAAACGATTCCAGAGAAGTCTTTCCCGTCCCCGACCACATTACCGCCGTGCCAAAAGCTAAAGCTTGGGTATATGGCATCGTTAACCTTCGTGGTGAACTATTACCCGTCTTGGATCTAAAGCATTATCTTCTTGATAAACCCAGCAGATTATCTAAACGAAGCCGCATTATTGTTATCAACGATGCAGACATCAACAGTGGTTTATTAGTAGATGAAGTCTATGGACTCAAGCATTTTCAACGTGAGCCAGACTCTCTCGACACGCAAGCACATAAAGAAATTACACCTTACTTAACAGGTAGTGTTTACCAGCAAGACATACAATGGGACGTTTTCAGTTTCTCGAAACTTATTGAAGATGAAAGGTTTATTAATGCTGCCGCATAATAATTTGATATCAGGACTAGGTATATGAACTCAACCAGCAAGCTTTTATTTTCGTCGCTGAAAAACAGTAAGAACTGGCCGGGACTGGCCGCGTTTATCATTCTGTTTATACTCACCCTGACAGGCTTAGGGCTGATTGCAACGGGTATGTACACACTCCTCTACCCCAATTTGCTCTATATCAGCATTGGCGTAGCCATACTGTTTGTTCTCTCTACTCTGGCAGCTATTAATCTGTGCCTGCCTTCTATTCATCAGTTGAAAGTGTCACTGGATAAAATGGAATTACAAAACAGACACAATCAAGATGCGATTCTTCGATTACTGGATGAAATGGGTGATCTGGCCGATGGTGATCTTACCGTCAGTGCCACAGTGACAGAGGACATCACGGGCGCTATTGCTGATTCCGTTAACTACACCATAGACGCATTGAGAAGTCTGGTTGAGCAAATTAACTCTACCACCATGCAGGTTGCTTCTGCAGCGCAGGAAACACAAGCAACTGCCTTACATCTGACCGATGCCAGTGAGCATCAAGCACAACAAATTACCGAAGTCAGTTCGTCTATCAATCAAATGGCAGGCTCTATCGAGCAAGTATCTCGTAGTGCCAGCCAATCATCTGATGTAGCGCAACAATCTGTATCTCTGGCTATTCAGGGTAACAGTGCAGTGAAAAAAGCGATACACGGTATGGATACCATCCGTGAACAAATTCAAGAAACATCAAAACGTATCAAACGTTTAGGTGAAAGCTCACAACAAATCGGAGATATTGTTGAACTGATTAATGATATCGCTGAACAAACGAATATTCTGTCACTGAACGCCGCCATTCAGGCTGCGATGGCTGGTGAAGCTGGTCGCGGTTTTGCTGTGGTAGCGGATGAGGTTCAGCGCCTTGCTGAACGTTCCAGTAACGCCACACGCCAAATTGATGCCCTGGTTAAAACGATTCAAAGTGATACTAACGAGGCCATCAGTTCGATGGAACAAAGTACAACCGAAGTCGTTGCCGGAGCAAAACTATCACAGGATGCCGGCACCTCTCTCGAGCAAATTGAAAGTGTTTCTCACCAGTTGGCAGAACTTATCAACAATATCTCCGATAATGCCAAACAACAGGCAACGGCTGCGGTGACGACCTCTGAGAACATGAATGTTATTCAGGAAATCACTATGCAAACCTCTACCGGCACCAATGAGAGTGCAGCTTCGATTGGTCGACTTCTAGAGTTAACAAACGAACTGCGTAAGTCTGTATCTGGCTTTAAGTTACCTCGCTAAGCTTATTTGGAGATAGTCATCTAATGGCACAACTCATCAAAGGCAATTACGATGCATTAGTCTGGCTGCAAGATGAATTGCAGCAGTCTCTTGCTCATGCCTTAGCGGCCATGAATAATTTTCTCGATGGCCAGGCTGAAGAGAAGCTTCTTACCGATACTATCGAGTCTCTTTATCAGGTGAAAGGGACACTGGATATGATTAATATGTCCGGTGCGTCAATGCTGACTGAAGAAACACAAAAAGCCGTCAGAGCCCTTCAAAATAATCAGGTAACAGATACCTCAGCGGCTCAGGATGCCATTGTAAAATCGTTATTACTATTACCGAACTACATCAAACTGCTGAATAACGACTTTCTGGATCACCCACTGTCCCTGCTGGATATCATTAACGAGCTGAGAAAAGTCTGCAAAGCAGATACCAGAACTGAAATCGAGCTGTTTAATCCATCGCTTTCCATTGCTCTACCAGACAGCATTGCACCCAATCCAGCCCGAAAACTTCCAGCATTGAATATTGAACAACGTAAGTTGGGACATGTTTTCCAAGTCTTGCTACTGCAATGGTTACGTCAGCAAGATAATGACAGCCTAAGGCAAATGTATGCCATCGTGCATTTTCTTCGCTTATCCAGCCACCAAGAAAAAGTCTGCCTGTTCTGGTGGACAGCCGAAGCTTTCATTGAAGCTATTGAACACCAAGGACTGACGTCTGCCGGGCAAATAAAACCCCTAATGGGTAAATTGGTTCAACCAATTAAGCAACATAGCGAAGCCGGTGAAGCCGCCCTACAATTGGATTTTCCTGCAGACTTGGAAAAACAGCTGTTATTAGCCATTGCCAAAGCGACCAGCCGTGGCTCACATGTCACCTTACTAAAAGCGACGTTAAAACTGTATTTCTTTGATCAACGTTCCCGTATCTATGGAATGAGTGACAATGCGCTGGGTGATGCTCACCTTGCTTTGCTTGAGCAACTTCAGGATATAAAAGAACAGTTAAATCAACACGTTCATGATGGCGATGTTGATATTGATGTGATTGAGTCGACATCAAAACAATTACAAAGCATGTCAGACACACTGGCTTTACTTGCCGAATATGAAGCCAGCAATCTATTACATCATCAGGTAGAGCAACTCAATGCGATAAGCAGTCGCGGTGATATTCCCAGTGAAGATGACTTAACGCAACTTGCCGATAGCTTATTACAGGCAGAAGCCCTACTGGCATCTACGACACAGGCAAACGTCAGTGACCAGTTGCGCCAAACAGTCATGACCGAATGTTTGCTAGAGCTGAGTAATATCAAAGAAACACTAACATTAATGGAGCGATCAGAACGCTATGTTGATGGCTTAGGAGAAACAGAACAACAGTTAAGTTTGATTGCAGGCAGTCTTGATATGCTGGACCAGGCTGCTGCGGCCGAGATCGTGAAAATGACATCGGAGACACTATCTGATTATCACGCAGGGGAGAAAACCTTCTCGGCGATTAAGCTGCAACGTTTGGCTGATATCATTGCTTGCTGCGAATTATACATGGAGGGCGTGCGTCATCACGGACAGGCTGATGACGATTATCTGGCAACAGCTAAAACCAAACTGCTGCAGTTCGATAATGAATATGAAACAGCGACTGATGAAGACGTCATAATTGACACAGAGACTTCCGCCGAACCTGCGCTATCCGTTGAAGATAAGCGTATTGAGCCATATGACTTTATCGATGATCCTGTTCTTTCTGGCGATGATACCGTTCATTCATCCCCAGTCGAGGTATCAACTGACCAACCCAACATTGCCGGCACAGATTCAGGCGCTGACGCAGACTGGCATTTTGCTGAGGGTATTGATGCTGAAGTAGCTGCTATCTTCATTGAAGAAGCCACAGAAGTGTTACAGGAATTAGCGCACCACATTCCTGCCTGGATTCAACAGCAGGATCAGGCAGCATTAAATGAAACAAGGCGTCACTTCCATACGCTTAAAGGCAGCGGACGTATGGCAAAAGCTCAGGTCATTGCCGATCTTTGCTGGGCTGTTGAAGATGTGTTGAATCACGTCATTGAGGGCAGCCGAGACGATAATGATCTTGTCAAAAAATTAGTACAAGACAGTTATCAACTCTTACCAGAGCTACTGTCACGTTTCACTCAAGCAGATACCAGTTCGCCAGATAACATCGATGCGTTGTATGAACTAAAAGAAAGGTGCTTAAATCCCTTACTCAAAGAAGTAAAAGCGCAAAGACAGCAGGACCAACGCACCTCTGTTGAACGTTATATCCAAATTCGTCAAGCACGTGATGCAGCAAGGTTAGATGTCGATTTAGCAACGTATCAGGCACAGCAAGATGCGCAATATTCCCCGGACAAACCTGTTTTTGAAATAGATCCCATTCTGCCTACGGGCGTCGAACGATATATTCGTAAGAAGTGGGGGCTTGAGAAGCATCAAAGTCCACTTATGACCAGCGTTGAAAGCTACATACAGCGTTTGCATACAGAGCATGAAACAACCATTACTGAACCTCAACAAACGAGTGTCGCACGCTATATTGCCCAGCAGGATCGTTTAAAAGAAATTGAGGCATTCCGCACAAGTATTCCTGTAGAAGAAATACTGTCCCCCATAAGCTCTGTTGACCGTTACCTGATTCAACGTGCTCAAGACAACACATCTGTCGATCAATACATCAAAGCAAAAACATTATCTGAACAGGAAGCGGATGAAATTGCAGAAGAAGAGCATAATGAGTTGCTCAATATCTTTGTGGCAGAAGCACAACAACATATTTCAACACTGAAGCAAAGCCTCAACGATATCGCTTTTTCCAGACAAATCACTTCGCCAGTTTTACGCTCGGTTCACTCATTAAAAGGCTGTGCCAATATTGCCGGCATAAAAACCATGGCGATGATTGCCACAGAAATGGATCAAGCTGTTAAGCAACTCCATATGAACGATACTGTGCTTGATAATCATCAGATGACGTTGATGCATGAGGTGGTTGATGGCCTAGACAAACTGCTTGAACACGTGATGAATCAGAGCGAACAGCCTGACCTGATCACATTATCATCCTATATTTCTGAACTGACACCGTCTGGAGAAACGGCACTGGCACCAGTCATTGATCCTGAATATCTGATGATCTTGCTGGAAGAAACGGATGAACTCCTTGAAGATTACACCAAGCAATTAAAACAGTGGCAATTGGTGCCCACGGATCAGGACAATCTGCTTGCCATTAGTTCAACCTTGCGGCAGTTAGAGCAAACGGCATCCGATGCACAACAAACCCTCATTGCAAACACGTATGCCAGCCTGAACAAGCTCATTAATCAATGCCATCCTCAAGATATTGGTTTAAATGCCTTACTGGAACAGGGGTATGAGCAGTTAAACCAGTTTATTGAAAGCTTATTACAGAATAAGCCGCTTTCCACCTCTGCCGATTTTTCTGCTCGGGTTGATAACTACCTGGCTCAAAAAACACGTCATCAGCAGGATATGGGCTTGGATGAAACAGACTACGCCATACCTGCAGATATGGATGATGACTTGCTGTCAGCCTTTGCCGCAGAAGCACAAGAGCTACTCGACTCAAGCAGTCAAATCATCAAAGCCTGGGTGAGCCATACTCATACTGAACAAGATATATTGCAGCTCCAGCGTGACTTACACACGCTAAAAGGAGGCGCAAGGCTGACGGGTATTTCACCTATGGCCGATTTGACGCATCAAATCGAAACATTAGTGTTGGCCGTCAGCGATGGCTTACAAGAAGCCGATGAGGATTTCTTTGATTTACTGCAACGCTGTCAGGATAAGCTGGCGGAAATGCAGGAACAATTAGCCAATCACCAGCCGGTGAAAACGGCATTATCTTTGATTGCCGAGATATCCACACGCACGGAAGGCCAGGATTTACATATTGAAGACAGACCGCTACCTGCACCAGAAAAAGTTAGACAAGCAGAAAGAGATATAGATACCGCGTCCGATATATTACCAGTCAGCCCGATTCAAACTGATACCCCACCAGCGCCTCAACATGTCGAGCAAGTCAGAGTTCGTGCTGATCTTCTGGATTATCTAACAAACTTTGCCGGCGAAGTCAGTATTTCGCGTGATCGGGTGACGCAACAACATATAGCACTGCGTCAGCAACTACACGAAATGGAAGAGACGGTTGCTCGTTTACATGATCAGCTGCGTAATTTGGAAATTGAAACGGAAACTCAGATTTTGTTCCGTTATGAAGATGAACGACTCAAGAATGAATCGGATTTTGACCCATTGGAGTTGGATCGTTTTTCCCTGATTCAACAGTTATCTCGGGGGCTAACTGAAAGCGTCATTGATTTACATGACATCAGTCACTCGATGGATACCTTGGTCAGGGAAACTGATGCAATTCTGTTGCAGCAGTCACGGCTTAATACCGACTTACAGCAAGGTCTGATGACCACCCGTTTGCTACCTTTCAGTGGCATTGTTGGTCGGCTTGAACGCATCGTCAGACAAACAGCATCTGAGTTAGGTAAAAAAGTCGAGTTAAAAATTCGAGGCTCTGAACTCGATATCGATAGAACGATTCTTGACCGCCTTGTCGCCCCATTGGAGCATATTCTTCGTAATGCGATTGCGCATGGAATTGAAGATAGCGAAGATCGGCTCAACCACGGTAAAGCAGCTAACGGTTTGCTGTCATTAGTTATCACACGTGAAGGTTCAGAAATTGTCATCAATATCAGTGATGATGGACAAGGAATCAATATCGATAAGGTGCGAGAAAAAGCCTTATCCATGAACCTTATCAACCATCATGATATGCCATCAGAAGATGAGCTGATTCAGCTGATTTTGAGCTCAGGCTTTAGTACCGCAGACAATATCTCTCAGCTTGCTGGCCGAGGTGTTGGCATGGATGTTGTCAGCAATGAAATCCGCGGTATGAAAGGACGTCTTAGTATCAAATCTGAGCGCGGCAAAGGTAGTACATTTACAATTCGTCTGCCATTAACATTGTCAGTCATCCAGGCCTTATTAATTCGGGTTCAGGATGAGCAGTACGCCCTACCTTTAAATACCATCACGGCAGGTGAACGTATCAGCGTTCGTGACATTAAATTAATGTTGGGCACACATAAACCGCATTATGATTTTCAGGGTGAAAAATACCGGTTTATGCCGCTGAGTTCATTGCTCGATAAACCACTATCATTGTCTGATAATCTGAAACATCAAATGCCGCTGCTTCTGTTCCGCTCTGGTGACTTACGCATTGCCTTGTTAGTGGATGATATTGTCAGCAACCGCGAAATTGTCATTAAATCTGTCGGTACACAACTTGGTCATATTACAGCCATCAACGGCGCCACCATTCTTGGGGATGGTCGGGTGGTCTTTATATTGGATATACCCACACTGATGGATAGTAGCCAGAATATTTCTCTGGATACTGACGATGCGATTAACCTCGAACGTGAACTCGAACAGTTACAAGACAGACTGCCAACCGCGATGGTCGTCGATGACTCTATTACCATGCGCAAAGCGACAGGCAATCTTTTACGTCGTATCGGCTTCGAAGTCATGACAGCTCGTGATGGCGTTGATGCGCTATCGCAATTACATGAGCAGAAGCCCGACATTATTCTGTTAGACGTTGAAATGCCTCGCATGGATGGCTTTGAGTTCGCCTCGATTGTACGTAATGACCAAGAATTCAGGCATCTTCCAATTATCATGATCACCTCAAGAACAGGGAATAAACATCGTGAAAGAGCCCTGGAAATCGGTGTGAATGCCTATTTGGGCAAACCTTACCAAGAAGAAGAACTCATCTGGCAGATGCAGAAATTGCTGGGTAAAGTCAGTTTTCAGGAAACCACACAGTAGATGTCAGATATGGAAAAACCTGCCCAAGCTCAATTCGTGCACTGCATGCTGATTCCACTGCAGAAACATTACCTACTGCTGCCAAACAGCACGATAACGGAAGTGCTTCCAAAAGCAACGATTAAACAAGCGGCCACGAAGATGACTCCTTGGTTAGAGTGGGTCGAATGGCAACAAAAAAATTAGCTGTTGTCGATCTTGAGACTTTACTCAAGCAAAATATAGAAACACTTTATCCTGCTAACAAACTGTGCATTATCGAAGGCATTAATGCTGATGCCGATATCGGGTATTATGCGATTCCTTGCACAGGTTCACCACAACTCATTACGCTAAACGCTTCGGCGCTTAAAATGACACACGACCAGAACAACTCTGATTATCTGTATTGCCAAATAAAAGTGGGTAATAAAGTGGCCTTTATTCCTAATCTTGATACGCTGGAAATCGCCATAAAGAACGCAAATTTATCAGCTAAAAACGATTGAAAATTTATCATCTATTTACGTCATCAATCACACTCATATTTTCTTTACAGATAGGCTGATTTTGTCTGCGTATATGGTTTAAGATAGGCCTCATGAACATTATCAAAACACTGCCGTTTTTCATTCTCTGTCTACTGATGAGCCCACTGGCTTATAGCGATAATGCTGTGCAACTAACTGAACAACGACATTTGTTCCAGCAAGCAAAAAAAGCGCTACAAGATAATCAAATATCACGCTATCAAATGCTACATAAACAACTTGATGGCTATCCACTACAAGGTTATTTACAGTATCTATATCTGAATGGACGCCTGAGTCAGGCCAGCAACGCTTCTGTCAGCGAGTTTTTAAAGAAAGAAGATGGCAGTTTCTATGCTGAACGTTTACGTATGTTTTGGCTAAATAAGTTAGCTCAACAAAATCGTTGGTCCGACTATTTGAGTTTTTACCAGCCTCCACAATCAGCAACAAGGCAGTGCTATTACCTGCAAGCATTACTAGCCTCGGGTCAGAAACAAAAAGCTTTTGAACTTACGCCTGAGTTATGGCTGGTCCCCCACTCACAAGAAAAAGCCTGTGATCCCGTATTCTCAGCTTGGGAAACGGCGGGTTTATTAAACAATGATTTACGCTATCAACGTATGATGCTGGCCTTGCGTGCCAATCAATTCTCTATGGCGACTTATCTAGCTAAATCAACCGCCAATCCAGTAGATAATCAGCAGTTGGTGAAGCAGTGGCAAGCGATACATAATAATCCCCTCTCTGTATTCAACGGGCTTGCCAAGAATAGCTCATTAAGCGCTGATACGGCCCTCAATCGTGAAATGATTATTCATGGTTTGCAACGACTAGCCAGACGTTCGCCGGAGCAAGCATTCACTAGCTGGTCAAACATTAAAACGCGCTACAATTTTAGCCAACAAGATACGATTGAAGCTAGAAAAGCGATTGGAAAATGGGCCGCACTTAACCGTGATAAAAAAGCTTTGCGTTACTTTGGTGATATTCCAGGTGGTGAATGGCAGGTGCGTGCCGCATTATGGCAAAAAGACTGGAAAGCCGCTGAAAAAGCTATCAAATTGATGAATATTGATGAGCTGGGTACAACACGCTGGCAGTATTGGTTAGGCAGAAGTCAGGAAGCACTAGGGAAAAAGCAAGCTGCTAATCAAACATTTTCAGCCATTTTAGGTAAGCGCGATTATTACTCTTTCTTGGCTTCTGATCATCTAACCCAGCCTTATAAAATGAATCACCGCCCTATACCGGTGACTCAACAAGACATGGCAGCGTTAAAAAAACAATCTGCAATCCAACGCTTACATGAGTTTTATATACAAGGTATGCACTTGGAAGCACGTCGAGAAGCTTACCACTTGAAACAAACGCGTCCGGATCGTGAACTTCAAATGATCGCGATGCTGACTCACGAATGGGGTTGGCATAATCAAACCATCGCCTTATTGGGTAAAGCCCAATATTGGGATGCTTTAGATTTACGTTTCCCTGTCGTTTATGATGATGCCATGCGTCAGGCCAGTAAAGCACAAGGTTTAGATCCGTCATGGTTACTAGCCATCGCTCGTCAGGAAAGTGCGTTCAACCCAGAAGCCCGCTCACATGCTGGTGCAATGGGACTAATGCAGCTGATGCCCGATACTGGTCGCCTGATTTCTAAACTGATTAATCGTCCATTAAAACAGCTTAACGAACTGTATCGTCCAGAGCGTAATATCGAACTAGGTAGTGCTTATTTACGTCGCATGTATGATGAGAATCAACAAAATCCTGTATTAGCCACTGCCGCCTATAATGCAGGACCACATCGTGTCAGTAAGTGGTTACCTGATAATTCACTTGATGCTGATATTTGGGCTGAAAATATTCCATTTAATGAAACCCGGCACTATGTCCAAACGGTCATGAGCTATGCAGCTATTTTTGATAGTCAACGTAACCAATCAATTAAACCGTTGTCAGAAAGAATGCCTAGAATAAAATCGGAGTAAGGTCGTTATCGACACGATAAAAACGTATCTTGTTGGCGGTTGTGTTAGAGACAAACTGCTCGGAAAACCTGTCAAGGATCGTGATTGGGTAGTCGTTGGTGCCTCAACCAACTATATGTTGGAAAATGGTTACAAACCAGTAGGGAAAGACTTTCCCGTGTTTCTTCATCCTAAGACGCAGGAAGAGTACGCACTTGCCAGAACTGAACGCAAATCAGGACATGGTTATCAGGGATTTACCGTCCATGCTTCGCCAGACGTCACCTTAGAAGATGATCTCGCACGTCGCGATTTAACCATCAATGCCATTGCCGAATCACTTGATGGTGAGCTTATCGATCCCTTCAACGGCATTCGCGATCTTGAACAAGGCATTCTCAGGCATGTATCACCTGCTTTTGTAGAAGATCCTGTTCGGGTACTACGTATCGCTCGTTTTGCAGCTCGCTTCAATTTCACTATTGCCGATGAAACTCAACAGCTAATCAAACAAATGGTAGCCAGTGGCGAACTTGAACACTTGGTGGCTGAACGGGTCTGGCAAGAGTTATCAAAAGCATTACAAACAGAACAACCTTCCGTATTTTTCACTAGCCTCAGACAGGTGAATGCGCTATCCACTTTATTCCCTGAAGTGGATCGTCTGTTTGGTGTGCCACAAATACCCAAATGGCACCCTGAAGTCGATACCGGCGTGCATGTGATGATGGTTATCGATCAGGCTGCAAAGTTAACCGAAGACCTGGCTGTCAGATTTTCTGCTTTATGCCACGATCTGGGTAAAGGTCTGACACCAAAAGATATATTGCCCAGTCATGCCGGTCATGAAGCGACAAGTATTAAGCTGACCCAACAATTATGCCAACGCTTGAGAGTACCAAAAGATATCAGTTCGCTTGCCGCAAAAGTGGCAGAGTTTCATACCGATGTTCACTTATTATTTGAGCTTGATGCCAGTCGGGTTTTAAAGGTGCTTGAAGGTTTGGATAGCTTTCGCCGTCCTCACCGATGTGAACAGTTTTTATTGGCAGGTGAAGCGGACTTTCGTGGTCGACCAGGGTATGAAACCGCTGATTATCCTGAAAAAGATGCCTTTTCGGCTTGTTATCAACACGCTGCCGCGGTCGACATCAAACCATTACTTGATCAAGGTTTAGCAGGCGAGCAAATCAAATCGGCAATTCGCCAACATAGACTCGATGCAATTGAGGGGGTCTTATCCCACTACCGAGCAGCGCCATGACCTTGCATAAGCCAGCCCTTCATCACGTATAATCTAATGAATCTTTTTTCGACTCTATCTATAGGACGTTACAATGAGCACAGACATTTCAGCCAAATGGACCAGTGTAAACGCTGCCTGCCAACCATTAGTGGATGCCTTAATTGATAATGCTGAAGCATTACAACTTGAAATCAGCACCTTAAGCAATGACACTCGGGTGGTTGATGCTGGCATTAACTGTAACGGCGGGCTGGAAGCCGGACGTCTTATTGGTGAAATTTGTATGGGTGGGCTGGGTACGGCCACCATGGGTACCAACAGTGGCTTTGCCAACTGGCCATGGTCAGTTAATGTCCATGCTAAGACCCCCGTTTTAAGTTGCCTCGGCAGTCAATATGCCGGATGGAGCTTATCTCATAAAAGCGAAGACAGTAAGTTCTTTGCTTTAGGCTCTGGCCCCGGTCGTGCGCTGGCAGCTAGAGAAGAAATTTTCAAAGAGTTTGGTTACAAAGACGAAGCTGAATCAACCGTCATTGTTCTGGAAGTAGATAGTTTCCCGCCAGTAGAAGTGGCTGAAAAAGTGGCCAATAACTGTGGTATTAAGCCTGAAAACCTCACGTTCATCTTGACGCCTACCTCGAGTCTGGCTGGTGTGATGCAAATTGCTATCCGTGTCCTGGAAGTCGCCATGCATAAAGCACACGAACTGCATTTCCCGTTAGAAAAAATTGTTGATGGTTATGGCTCAACGCCAGTCGCGCCTCCAGGTGGTGACTTTATGACTGCCATGGGCCGCACTAATGATGCAATTTTATTTGGTGGCCAAGTACATTTATTTGTTGATGCTACAGATGAAGAAGCGAAAGATCTGGCTGAAAAAATGCCTAGTAATACTTCATCAGACTATGGCCGTCCCTTTGCCGACATCTTTAAATCTTATGAATATGACTTTTTCAAAATTGATGGCATGTTGTTCAGTCCAGGTAAAGTGATTGTGACTAGCACAAAAACAGGTAAAAGCTTCACTGCTGGTGAGCTGAATCAGGAATTACTCAATCTTTCTTTCGGACTTTAAATCACTATGGCGTCAAACCGCCTTGTTATTTTTAACGATACCCACGGCTGGCACAGTGAACAATTAACACATTCACTGAGCCAGTTTGGTATCGAAGCAGTGTTAACAGACTTAGCGGCATGTCGAATCGATCTAGACTCCCCGACCGGTTTGTTTATTCCCGGCTTTGAGAATGAATTACCCGCCGCCGCTATGGTTCGAGGTATTGCGCCAGGATTTCTCGAACAAATCACCCTTCGCATGGATGTCCTGCATACCTTAGCTGAATTGGGAATTCCTGTTTTTAACCCAGCAACGGCTATCGAATACACGGTAGATAAAGCCAGAACATCATTACGCCTGAATCAGGCTGGATTGAGCACGCCAAGAACCTGGGCATGCGAAGACAGCAATATGGCCAAACAGATCATTACCCGAGAATTGAATATGGGTAATAAAATCGTGATGAAACCGTTATTCGGCTGCCAAGGTAAAGGTATCACCTTAATCGAAGAATTATCGCAATTCGAACAACTTCCTCCTGTTGGTGGTGCTTATTATCTGCAGGAATATATTGCACCAGAACTTGAAGGTATCTGGCAGGATTGGCGTCTATTGGTCATTGATAATGAAGTCTGCGCCGCCATGAGCCGACGCGCCAATAAATGGATAACCAATTTTGCTCAAGGAGCCAGCTGTTTTGCTACCACGGTCACCGAAGAGATGAGGCAATTAGCTGTCAAAGCGACGGCAGCAGTGAATGCAGACTATGCCGGTGTCGATCTGATCAGGGATAAAAATGGACACTTTACCGTGTTAGAAGTGAACAGTGTTCCAGCTTGGAAAGGACTCTATCAAGCTACCGGAACGGATGTGGCTATGCACCTGGCTAAAGCATTAGTCAAACGTATTGAACAAAAACAAGCGACCCATGCTCTCTGAGTCAGATTTAAAAGACGCTGTATTCTGGGCCTGTGAGCAAGAGGTCTCTGCCCCCAAACCCGGTAATGTTAATGTCATCAGTGATGGGCATAATATGGTGGTGGAAGATTTTATTAAAAGTGCTCACGCTATCGCCCCGGTTATGGCAAAACCTGATTTGACCGTAGGTGAACGTATTTTGCAATCGATTCAGGCAACCCGACGTGTTGTCAACTGCAATACCAACTTAGGTATTGTTTTACTGTTTGCACCACTGTGTCAGGCTGTTCAGTCGTGTGAAACCTTTGACGAACTTCCAGAACGTCTTCAAGTCGTACTCAATAATCTGACTGTAGATGATGCCATCGATTGCTACCAAGCCATTCGTTTAGCTGAAGCGGGTGGACTAGGTAAACAAGACCAACAGGATATCAGCGCAGTACCAACCATTACCTTGCTTGAAGCGATGGATTTAGCAAAAAATCGTGATCATATTGCACAGCAATATATCAATAATTTCAACACGCTATGGGATCTGAGTTTACCATCATTGACAAAAGCGATAAATTCTGGGGAAAGTGTTGAATGGGCAACGGCTTTCGCGTATCTTAAGTTGTTATCGAAGGCGTTGGATAGCTTGATATCCCGTAAGCAATCCACTGCGCTGGCAACCAAAGTCAGTGAGAGAGCAAAACAGTTTGTGATCCAAATAGAAGAAACGGGTACTGTAGAGACCCATTTTGATGCACTCACTCACTGGGATAAAGAATTAAAAGAGAAAGCAATTAATCCAGGGACATCGGCTGATCTTATTGCAGCCACCTTGTTGCTTTATAAATTTAAGCAATTGCTTTCTTTTAATGAATTTCAGTACCACGAAGCATTTAGCGGACGGCACTGAGCAGGTGATACGTTCCTTTATTACGTATAAACCCTTCCTTTCACAATAAGGAGGGAAAAAAATGAGCCTTTTTGACAATTTTTTTGGAACAGGAAAATATAACATGCCAGTTATCGATCGCGTACTTGTAGGTGAATCATTGGTCATCGAAGATGGTGACTTAGACAACGTTGCACACATTGACTTAATCATGGGTCCACGTGGTTCTGCAGCAGAAGATGCCTTCTGCCGTACTCTCACCGACCAGAAACAAGGGGTTAATGGCTTGTTGGCTGTTGTTGCGCCTAACTTAATGGTTAAGCCTGCAACTGTAATGTTCAACAAAGTCACCATCAAAAACATGAAACAAGCCGTTCAAATGTTCGGCCCAGCACAGCGTGGTGTTTCACTTGCTGTTGCTGAATGTGTTGAAGATGGCACTATCCCAGCTGGTGAAGCTGATGATTGCTTTATCTGCGTTGGCGTATTCATTTCTCCAACTGCTGATAGCGATGAAAAAATCCAAGATTGGAACTATCGCGCTACTAAAGAAGCTATCAAACGTGCTGTTGCTCGTGAGCCAAAAGCGGCTGACGTTGTTGCACAATACAAATCTAGCGAACACCCATTTGGTGCTAAGTAAGATTTAAGCTTACATACATCACTCTTCTACGGAAGAGTGATGTCCCTGCTTAATCGTTCTATATTCGAGCGACCTAATTTACCAGTGTGCAATGCACTGGCTACTAATACCCCTGTGGCACCTATTTGTGCTAACTGACTTAAATCAGCTTCATCACGTACTCCACCCGCAGCATACCATTTCACGCATTCTTGCTCTTTCATTAATGATTTGAGCCAGTCAAAGTCTGGTCCCTTATCTGTACCTACATTATCTAAGCTCATGGCTATACATGTTTGTGTCCAATAAGCTGGCTCTTTTACTATTTCTTCACTGCCCAAAATGGATCCAGACTTCTTGTCCAGAGACAAAATTGACTGTTGTCTGACATGCGGCGCTTTTAACAATTGCAGATCTGTCAGCGTTTCACTTCCAAGGACAAGACGTAATTGTGGCGACATCGGATAATATGAATACGCACTCATCTCAGTAATACCAGCATCAAGCCAGAGGCTCAGTTGTGGAAATGTGTCGATTAAATGTTGATATTGTTGAGGCGTATGTTGTTTTTGCTCAATGGCATCGAGATCGGCAATGTAGAGCTGTTTGAATGGGTACCACGCGAGTAAATCATCAATGACTTGTTCTAGCTTCACAGACTGAGTTAATAGTGACTTTAATGGCTGGTAGTTTGCTCTTTCGCCACCCCGTGCATGCACAACAATACCATCACGAATATCAATGACAGGTATAATATTCATAGTTCTTAATATGTCCGCTTAAATGACAATTTTTATATACGAACATCTTACCAGTGGTGCGTTATCAGAAACGGTTTTTTCCGCTGGTTTGATGCACGAAGGTGAATTAATGCTGGCAAGCATTTGTCAGGATTTACAGGCATATGATCATCACATCGCCATTATGCGAGATGAGCGGCTTCCAGCTTTACCTTTCTCAACAGAGCGTATAACCACCTACCCCATCCAAACTCAAAAGCAATTCAATCAGACTTGGTTACAATGCCAGCAACGCTATGACGTGTTTCTCATTATCGCACCCGAAACGGATTTAATATTGTTTGATTTAATACAAAGTCTCGAACAACAATCCAAAACCATCCTTAATTGCCGTACTGAAGCTATTCTTTTATGTACTGATAAATACCGAACATATCAGCAATTTAAAGCTCATCAGATAAAGACACCAGTCACCTTCACAGCCGATGAGTGGCTTTACAAAGATCACCATGATCACCATCAGTGGGTCTTAAAACCCATGGATGGTGCCGGCTGTGAGGACACGTATGTATACAACAGTATTGATGCCAGACATCAGCTTTTAACCTTAAACAAAGACCGGTTTATCGTTCAGCCATATATTTACGGTGACAGCCTAAGCTTGAGTCTGTTTATGACAGGTGAAAAGTCTCACTTACTATCCGTCAATATTCAGCATGTAAAAAAACATCAGCAACAGCTGCACTTAGACGCATTTGAAGCCCAACGATTTGATATGCTGTCCATTGAGAAAGCACAAGAAATCGCTGAACAGATTCGTATGGCAATCCCAGGGCTATGGGGCTTCGTTGGTGTTGATCTTATCAAAACTGACAACGTCATTTATGTAGTAGAAGTCAATCCGCGACTGACCACAACCTATGCAGAACCAGCCATGCGAAGCCAAACAAATCCTGCAAGATTATTGAATACACACATACAAGCACTCAACCATGACAACACAAACTAATATGGCATTTTGCGGCTGGGATATTGGTGGCGCACATCTTAAAGTGGCTTATGCTGATGCAACGGGAAATTTACTACATGTCTTTCAACTCCCCTGCGCCTTATGGAAAGGCATTGATGCCCTGAATGAAAGCATCAGATCTGCCCTTGCTCTATTACCCAAAGCTACGGCTGGTCATTACATTACCATGACAGGAGAACTCGTAGATGCCTTCCCTGATCGCCAAGAAGGAGTGAAAGCGATTGTCGAAACTATTGACGCTCACCTCAATAACAGTGACGTGCGTTTCTTTGCTGGTCAGGCAACTTGGCTAACAAAAAATCAAGCGATTGAGCAATGGCAGAATATTGCTTCAATGAACTGGCAAGCAAGTGCATTGCTTGCTGCTCAACATATTGAACAGGGGTTATTCATTGATATCGGCAGCACGACCTGCGATATCATTGGGATTGATCGTCACCAAGTTTCGGCAACAGCCACAACCGATTATGGACGACAATGCTCGGGCGAGCTGGTCTATACCGGTGCGATACGAACACCGTTAATAGCGATAAGTGATGCTGCCCCATTACACGGCAATCGGGTTTCCCTGGCTGCAGAATGGTTTGCCAGTAGTGCTGATATCTGGCTGATATTGAATCAACTCAATGAGAGCGATATTCAAGATAGTAGTACTGATGGCCAGCCATGGACTCAAACGCATAGCCAACAACGGTTAGCCAGAATGTTGGGCTCTGACGCCCGTGATGCCACCGACGCACAATGGCAGAATGTAGCCGCTTATTTTGCTGAGAAGCAAATGCAACAGATCCTTAATGGCTGCTATCAAGTATTAAGTCAATTTCCTGATTGGCAACCATCAAGTCCGATTATAGGTGCAGGAATTGGGCAATTCATCGTCGAGAAATGCGCATCACGACTCAATCGTCCTTATGTGGATTATGCTGCCTTCTGTCAGCATCATCCTGATGCTGCATCCTATGCTCCCGCTACGGCATTAGCGCTTCTTGCTGCACAGCAGTTATCGTAAAATAACATGATGAACTCTGAATACCCACGTTTAACCACTGAACTCCCTTATCTTGAAGATAGCGCTGAGCTTTTTTGCCGTATCCGTCACTTTCCTTGGCCAGTGATGCTGGATAGTGCCAATACTTCACCCGATATTGGCCGCTTTGACATTCTGGCTGCTGCCCCATTTATGACATTAGAAACGACTGATGGCACAACAGTGATCTCAGAGAGTCAGAATAAAAAAACGGTGACATCCGACCCCTTTCTACTGCTCAATGATCTTTTACAGCGCTACAAACAAGACACAACATCATTACCTTTTACCGGTGGTGCGATTGGCTACTTTGCTTATGATTTAGGTCGCTATCTGGAGACACTACCAGCAGTGGCTGAAGATGCTGAACAGATTCCAGACATGGCAGTGGGCATTTATGACTGGGCAGTCGTCGTTGATCACAAGTTGAAACGTAGCTGGCTGGTTAGTCATGGTCTTGATCCTCATACAGAGGATAGATGGTCAGACTTGCTCAAAACCTTGAACTCCTTAGCTGACAAGCAAGCAAGAGCATTCAATATCACCAGTCGATTAAAAAGTAACTTCGATACGACATCGTATAAGTCAGCTTTCAAAAAAATAAAAAACTACATTACTGAGGGCGATTGTTATCAGGTTAATCTGGCAAAGCGCTTTGAAGTTAATGCTGAAGGTGATTCATGGTTAGCCTATCAGGCTTTAAGAAAACAAAATTCAGCGCCCTTTTCAGCCTATTTTGATACGGGTACCGTCTCTGTATTAAGCTCTTCACCTGAACGCTTATTGCGTGTTGAGGGAACACAGGTAGAAACAAAACCTATCAAGGGAACAAGACCTCGCGATCGCCATAATCCTGAAAAAGATCGATTGCTTGCTGAGTCACTTCAAAACAGCCTAAAAGATCGTGCAGAGAACTTAATGATTGTCGACCTGCTAAGGAATGATATTGGTAAGGTTTGTGAACCGGGAAGTATTCAGGTCCCTCACCCTTTTGCATTGGAGAGCTTTGCCACTGTCCACCACCTCGTGAGCACGATTACAGGTACCTTGGCCAAGACAGAGTCAGCGGTGACTTTACTCAGAGCATGCTTCCCTGGCGGCTCTATAACTGGCGCGCCAAAATTACGAGCAATGGAAATTATAGAAGAGCTTGAACCCCAACGTCGCGGTGTCTACTGTGGAAGCATCGGCTATATTGGTTTTGATGGTAATATGGATACCAACATTACTATTCGCACCATGGTATTCAGTGATAATCGTCTAAGATTCTGGGCTGGAGGCGGAATTGTGGCAGACTCTGATGCAGATGAGGAATACCAAGAAGTGCACGATAAAGCAGCAGCAATGATTAACCTAATTCAATTTTTACAATAACATGCGAATTATTAAACTGGGTGGTAGTCTTTTTCATACGCCAGAACTTAAGCAATGGCTAACATTATTAAGTCGAGCCAGCGAATACGAAACCGTGATCATCGTACCTGGCGGTGGCCCTTTTGCTGATGAAGTTCGGCATGCTCAACGTTTACACCGCTTTAGTGATGCGACAGCACATCATATGGCCATCTTAGCCATGTCACAATTTGGTTTATTAATAAAAGATCTAGCACCGAATTGTCGCCCTTTCTACTACCCAGGTGAGCAACAGACAACGCTATTGAAAAATGGTTTATATATCTGGCTTCCCGATCATAGAGTATTGTCTGTAGCAGAGTTAAAACATAGCTGGAATATTACTTCAGATAGCATGGCCTTGTGGCTGAGTCAGTCACTCAAGGCGGATGAGCTCAGCATCATTAAACGCAGTACCGTTATTTCTAGTCAGATAAAATCTTTAATTAATCATAACGTCCTGGACAGTGGCTTTCTGCCCTTATTCCATCAACAGCCCATTATGACACGCCTGTTTCACTTTCAACAGCAAGCCTTGTTTCCCGACAAAGGTCTTGTACTGCAATGAACAAACATGAAACATAACTACGATGCTGAGGATGGAATAAACCAGACAGCACAAGCAGGTAATGCACGGGAAAATCTTTCGTCTGATATCAGTTATCAGGATCTTGTCGAAGAGGCCAGCCGTTACCAGAATGCATGTTGGGCAGCTCATATGACACCCGATCTGGCACCATACAGTCAGTTAGGCATGCAGTTGGCATTGCACCATCATGGCAATCTGTTATCTCCTGAGCTTTATCCCAAACTCAAACAAGCTGAAACAGAACTTCGTTACACGCTGGCAGAAGAGTTTGGATTTACTTACACCCAATTTACTCATGGTGGAACATTCTCAAACCTACAAGCTTTATGGCAGGCGAGAAAGCAGTCAGACACTAATAAAAACGTGATTTATGGCAGTGAAGCGTGCCATTATTCCATAGCCAAAGCCTGTGATATTCTCGGTATCACTTTTGAAGTAATTGAATGTAACGAGCGTCAACAAATCCACCTCGCCTCATTAGAAGAAAAATGTGCAGAGACTGCACCACTCGCCATTATTGCTAATATGGGAACCACAGCCACGGGGGCTATGGATCCCATCGAAGAGATAACAGCAATTGCGGCTAAATATGACTCATGGTTACACGTGGATGGCGCCTGGGGAGGCTTTATGCTTTTACAGGCTAATGAGCTTAAACAACTCATATCGAAAGTCGATAGCTTGAGTTTCGACCCCCATAAGGCATTATTTCAACCTAGACCATGCAGTCTTTTATTTAGCCATCAAGCCCCAGAATTGATGAGTGCGATTGATTACCTATCAGAGCCGCCCGAGATGACCATTGGTGGTTCTTATGGAGGAGAGGTTTTTCTTCCCTTATGGTTAAACTGGAAGCTGCTGGGCAAAACATGGTTTATTGAAAAAATGGCTTATCGTCTTGCACAAGCAGCACATTTTACCGAAGCACTTGAACAAGCTAAGTGTAAAGTGATCAATCATGGGACAGGTATTGTCTGCTTCAAGCTCAACCAGGATCATGATTTAACATCATTAATTAAAAATGGCACCATTTCTACTATTAAATTAAATCAAACGTTGTATTATCGTGTCGTTTTTGCAGGACTCGATACAAGCGCAGACAATATTCTTAGGGTGCTACGCCCTTTTCTTTGATTTGTTTTTGTACACTATCAAATCGACGTAACCAGGTTGGCAAATTATTCATGGCACCAGACCACTGATTACTGGCTTTTAGGGCTGCTTGCTTGGATGGATAAACACCATAAATAAGCACATGCCATGGTTTATTCTCGCGTAAGCTTGTGAAGCGGGCAACATCGCCTTTCAGCCCATGCTCCTTGATAAAGTCATCGACCTCTTTATCTTCCCACGATCCCATTAATTGGAATGTATAGCTTTTTTCTGGACGAGACAGAATCCAGTCTCTTTGGTGAACAGCGCTCAGCATATCCTCATCAGCTTTATCTGTAGCTTCCTGACGTGATTCCTGACTGGTATTTTCCCCTGACAGCTCTTCCACTGATATCTCGGCGAGGGGTTGTTCTTCAGGCTCAGAAAGTTGCTGAGGAACAGGTGCGCTGAGTGGTTCTGGCTCTATGGCCTTTGGAGCCTCACTTTCCTGGGACGCTGGAGGAGGAATTTCAGCAAGTAGCGCTTCTAACTTTTCACGTTCAGATAGCATTTCTGCTTTTATTTCTTGCTCATCCCCAACAATAACCGTGGCCAGCTTCTCATCTTCGGTTGTAATATCTTCCGGCAAATCGAGATGATTTTCAGTTGTGGTAGAGGCAGAAATCCATTCATTAATTTGATTCTGAAAACTTAGGATAAGCAGAATAACAATGGCCAGCGAAAGCCCTCCACCCCATCTTAGCCAATGGACGTTTCCAAGTCTGATAGAAGGTCTGGTACGCCACTTTTTGGCTTTAATGCCTAATAATTGCTGATGCGCCAAGGCATTCAGTTTTGCCAGATTCCCTGCTGATGTCTTACTTAAATATTGAATCTCTTTTTGGGTGAAAGGGCTATCTCCCTGAAGTCCAGCGTATTTCAAGCGGTGTAATAAATACGCTTCTGTTTCAATAAGCTCTAATGGCGGTAAATCCATCCATTGCGTGGGAATAACCGTAAAGGCTGTTTCTGCCGTCATTGCTAAGACAGCTTGCATGACTGGCTGTTGCTGCTCATCTTGCCAGCTAAGACAGACTTGTAAGACTTGCTGCTCAACGTCCGTCAATAAGTGCACATCGTCAACCAGTAAGACAGGAGTAATGTTGAGTTTTTTTAGATGACTGAGCCGCTCTTTCAGAATATTCGCTAGCGCTGTTTCATCTCGTGTCGAAGCCGTTTCAGTCGCTAATATTTTTAACATGCTTTGATACTGCTCAGCAGCTGACGCATTTTTCTGCCAGCTGTAAAACCGTATATCAGATGGTGCCTGGCGCTGTAGTTGCTGTAATAACGTTGTCTTACCTGCCCCTGAATCTGCCTGCAACAGAATGGGAGTAGTAGTGGATCTTAATAAATGTAATATCAGTAAACGTCGTTGCTTGATATAGCGGCCATCGAAAAAGTCTTGCGTCTCTTTTACCTCAGAGAAAGGAAGATGACGTAAAGCCAGCTTAGTGATATATGCTGGCTCTGGCGATGTTGCAGCAATATCACTCATTCAGCACCTATAGTTCTTTTTGAAATGCCATCAGTGTTTCACGCAGTTTATCTGCATCATAATTATCACTGATAATGGCTTTGCCTATGCCTTTCAATAACACCAGGCGAATGACTCCATCCTGAACTTTTTTATCAACTGACATTAATGACATAAAGTCGTCAGAAGACATTTGTTGTGGTCCATCAACTGGTAGCCCTGCAGCAATGAATAAATCTCGTATACGTGCAACATCCTCAGTTGACATCCAACCTTGTCTTGCTGACAGATCGGCGGCCATTAACATCCCGGTTGCAATCGCTTCGCCATGCAACCAATTGCCATAGCCCATGCCCGTTTCAATGGCATGACCAAAAGTATGACCTAAATTTAATAATGCACGAACGTCTTGTTCTGTCTCGTCTTTAGCAACAATATCGGCCTTATCCTGACATGAACGCTCGATAGCATAGGCTAATGCCTGTGGATCACGCTGCTTTAACGCTGAAATATTGTTTTCCAGCCATTCAAAAAAAGCCAAATCATTAATCAAGCCATATTTGATGACTTCCGCTATACCGGAAGCTAATTGTCTATCATCCAGGGTATTGAGTGTGTTGGTATCCGCAATGACACATTGCGGCTGATAAAACGCGCCAATCATGTTCTTACCCAAAGCATGATTCACCGCAGTCTTTCCGCCCACGGAAGAGTCAACTTGTGATAACAAGGTGGTGGGTATTTGGATAAATGGTACACCCCGTTGATAACATGCCGCAGCAAACCCTGTCATGTCACCGATAACGCCCCCTCCAAGTGCAATCAATGTCACTTGCCTTGAGAACTGCTCCGAGAGTAACTTATCAAAAATCTGATTCATTACCTCGATAGTTTTATACGACTCACCATCCGGCAAAATGACAGATTCACACTTAAACTCGGTCAGTAAAGCACTCACTTTCTCAAGGTATAAAGGTGCAATGGTCTCATTCGTCACAATCACGACTTCGCGACGTTTGATATGCTTGCTTAGCAACTCTTTCTGTGACAATAACTCAGTCCCGATATAAATGGGATAACTGCGTTCTGCTAATTCAACCTGTAGCGTTTTCATGCGTTTCACTTTTTTGTCTAATTCTTTCAGCTTACGAATCACTTCATTGACGGTATGCTGAACAGATTGCTCACCTGTTTTTACAATAATATCAGCCACATCACGATAGAGAGGATCTCGAATTGAGAGTAAGTTTTCAATTTGTTTACGTCTATCGGTGTTTTGTAATAAGGGACGTTTTTTATCTCTGGCTGTACGTCGATATAATTGCTCTGCCGATGCAGATAAATAAATAACCTGGCCACGCGTTTTAAGCCATTGACGATTTTGTTCAGACAAAACCGCACCGCCACCAGTAGCCACAACGACCTTTTTCAAATCAGTTAATTCATCAATCGCTTTTGATTCTCTGTCTCTAAAGCCAGATTCCCCTTCCATTTCAAATATCCAGGAAATAGACACACCTGTTCGCTTTTCAATAACTTTATCGCTATCGTAAAACTTCCTGTGTAGAGCTTTTGCAAGCTGTCTACCTATTGTAGATTTACCTGCGCCCATCGGCCCAACAAGAAATATATTTCCTAAACTCAAAGTGGTTTAATCCAAATGCTGATGATAAAAAAGCCGGATCACATAAGATCCGGCTTTTTCATTTTAACCGATAATGACTGATTTCAGTATTGAAATCCTTCTTTTACAATTTTGGGTGTGATGAAAACCAGTAATTCACGTTTTGAATCTGTTTTATTCGTATTTCTGAACATAAAGCCAACGTAAGGTAAATCACCAAAAAATGGGACACGCTCTACCGTGTCAGATTTTGTTTGTTCATAAATCCCACCCAAAACTACTGTTTCACCATTATCTACTAAGACTTGTGTCTGAACTTTACGGGTATCAATACTCGGAATACCATTGAATAAACTACCAACGGCATCCTTGCTGACTTCTAAGTCCATCACAATACGATCATCAGGTGTAATTTGAGGTGTCACATCCAGCTTCAGCACGGCCTCTTTGAACGACACATTCGTTGCGCCGCTTGATGTTGCTTCCTGATACGGTATTTCTGTCCCTTGCTCAATGGTGGCCTGCTTTTGGTTAGAGGTAATCACTCGTGGTGAAGAAATAACCTCACCTTTACCTTCGGTCTCCATGGCTGATAATTCAAGCTCTAGTATCATTCCTAGTGGAAGTTTTGTTAAAGCAAGTCCTATGGTGCCAGAAGCATCTGTCACAGGAAGGTTCACATTTAAATCCTGACCTAATGTTCGTGTGCCGGTTGCGGGTGTGACCAAGTTTGGATTACTCACACCATCAGTCACGGTCAAGCCATCTAATGAGCCAGACGTACCCACACCCAAGGTTCGGCTACGACCAGACGCCCCAAAACGAACACCTAATTCATTCTCAAAGTCATTATTTGCAATAACAATACGTGACTCGATTAATACTTGTCTGACAGGTTTGTCTAATTGTTCAATGACTTGACTGATTTCAGTCAGACCTTTTGCCGTATCACGAATTAACAGAGAATTAGTTCTGGCATCAATCGTAATATTACCTCGGGCAGATAAGAAACCCGATTCTTTACCGTCACCTTGTAACAAGGTTGCCAGCTCATCGGCTTTAGCAAACTTGATTTCTTTAATCTCCGTATACAGTGGCTCTAACTCAACAAGTTGTTTTTGAGCTTCCAGTTCTTGTTTCTCTCTGGCGGCGATTTCTGAAGCTGGTGCAACTAACATCACATTGCCATTTTGTCTCATGGCAAGGCCTTTCGTTTTTAAGATGATATCCAGAGCTTGATCCCAGGGAACATTTTTTAGACGTAGAGTCAGGTTGCCAGTCACGGTGTCACTGGTAACGAGGTTCATGCCTGTAAAATCAGCTAAAAGCTGAAGTACAGCCCGCACTTCAATATTCTGGAAGTTGAGTGAGAGTTTTTCGCCAGTATAACCAAACTCATTGCGCCCACCTTTTTTCAACTCGTCATCGGCAACAGGTTTTACTTCAACCACTAATGTATTTTCAGATTGATAGGCAAGGTGCTCATATTTGCCTTTTGTAGTCAGCGTTAACTGCGTGCCGCCGTCCTTACTTTCTGTATCGATGAATTGAACGGGCGTAGCAAAGTCCATCACATCTAGGCGGCGATGAAGATTTTCCGGCAAAGACACATTATTCAAATCGACAACAATATCTCCACGTTGTTGTTTCACATCCATGGTTGCGTTGTCATTGGCCAGCTTTAACACTAAACGAGCCTGTCCATCGTCTCCACGTCGAAAATCAATATCCTTGACGCTGTTTAATGCAGAACCGGTAGATGTTTTATTTTTCGCTACATTGGCACTATCGATACTGATAGTCATCTGACGATTGTTTCGTGTAATGCTGTATGGCACTTTTTGCAGTAAGTTGATAACCATTCGTGTGCGGTCACCAGCTTCTACAGCCGCAATGCTTTTGGTGACGCCAACATTCACCTGTTTCACTCTTTGTGGGAGTGCATTTTTTACTCCAGCAAAATCAATCACAATGCGAGCTGGGTCATCAGTTGAAAAGCTGTGTGGCTCAGGAAAATCATCCGAGAACTGGACCAGGATCTTCGCTTTATCACCAGGCAACGCACTGAAATCCACAGCAGTTATATCTGTCGCAGCAGCGGTATTAGCTACAAATAGAGCAGTTAGCCAGAATAAATGATGTTTCAATCTAACGCTCCAGCTGGATTTGGTTTCTAATGATTGCTGTGTATCCATGACTTTTTGATCTCTCATCATTTTCATTGACTAGTTTACCTCTACCGCTGGAACGGAAGTCTCTCGTTCAATATATCCACCACCGCCCTGAGGAACGATTTCCTTGAGAATCAGCTTTGAGTCGCTGATTTCCATAATCTTACCGTTATTCTGCCCCATGTAATTGCCTGTTTGCACACGGTGAATAACACCGTCAGGTGCTCTAACAAGTGCCCAGACCTGCTCTTGCTCTAACGTACCAACATACTGCAACTGAGATAAGTCAAAAAACTCTAACACTTCTTTTCGTCTGTTTTCATCAGGGCGAATACCATTATCTATGACAGGTTCTGGTGCAGGTTGTGGTACATCAATAACAGTAGGAATAAACGGATCACGTAAACTTGACGCTGCATAAGCAAATTTTTCATAAGGCTTCATGACAGGTATCGGTTCTATATCTGATTTCTGTTGACTTTTTACCTCGGCGATATACACGGTTAAGTCAGCTTTATCCTGATCACATGCAGTCAAAGACAACATCACTAATAGAGTACCGATTACGTTTAATAAGGCTTTTGATGATGTGTGAATTGTTTTCATATTCATTGTCACTCTATTTATCATCATCAAAATAACGATATGTTTTGGCGGTAACATTCATTGTCATCTTACCTGTTGCCTGACTCATAGGCCCCATACTGATGTCATGAAGCGTGACAATTCGTGGTAACGATGCTACCCCACTGACAAACTCGCCAAATTGATGATAGGTACCGGTTACCGTCATTTGTATCGGCAGTTCAGCATAAAAATCTACAGGTCTTTCACCTTCAGGTTTGAATAACTCAAACTCCAAGCCGTTTATCAACCCTGTTCGGGTGATATCCACGAGTAAATCTGGTACTTCGCTTTTCTTAGGTAACTGCTCAAGCATGGAAGAGAACATCACGCGCATTTCAGCTAATTGCTCTTTGTAAGCTTCAAGATTGACAGCTTTAGCTTGTTTAATCTCAAAAATTTGTTTGAGCTCCACTTCTTTCTGTTCAAGCTTTGTCAATTCTGCCTGCTTATCTTTCAATATGAAGTAATAGCCTCCTGCCCAGACCAACAGGCATATCAAAACACCAGCAATAATTTTTATCGGCGTTGGCCACTCACCACTTTCATTAAAATCCAATTCATTGATAGAGGAGAGATCCATTATTTATCCTCCTGAGTAGCATCAGTTGATTCGTTTACTTCCACCGTAAACTGTCTAATTGCATTGTTGTTGCTGGATGTGCGTTTGATGACTTGTAAACGAGATTCGCCGTATTCCGGATTTTCATCTAGTTGGCGCATGAACACAGATACTCGGGCATTGGATTCTGCTGTGCCACTGAATGTGATGGTGTTCCCTGTCCGTACTACTTTTTCCAAATGGATGCCTTCAGGCACGACTCGAGCAATGGAATCGAAGACTTTAACCACTTTAGGACGGCTTTCCTGTAGATCTTGAATAACCTGCATACGTGCTAGCAGGCGTTTTTTCTGTTGCTCCAGATCTTGAATTTCTTTGATCTTGATATCTAACTTGGCGATTTCTGTTTGTAATAAGGTATTTCTTTGATTTTGCTCGCTAATCAAGCTATCGGCATAACTCATTACAAGATAAAAAATAAGGGCTGCAAACAAAAAAGTCGCGCCCATCGCTAAATAAAACTGTTTCTGCCGCTCTTCTCTTCGTTCTTCACGCCATGGCAGTAAATTGATATGTGCCATCAGTCAAAACTCCTCATTGCCAAGCCGCAAGCAATCATCATCGAGGGAGCATCATTACTCAATGCCTGAATCTTCACTCGTGAACCAAGAATCATTTCAGCAAAGGGATTAGCAATAGAGGTTGAAGTACCCGTTTCTTCTTCAATCATCGTATCGATACCATTGATAGATGCGCAGCCTCCAGCCAAGATAATATGATCAATAGACTGGTACTGTGTCGACGCGGAAAAGAAAAACTGTAATGCTCTCGTGACGGTCATGGCCATCGAACGTTTAAATGGCTCAAGCACTTTTGGGCCATAGTCGTCGGGTAAACTGCCATCCTTTTTAGCACGTCCGGCCTCCTGGTATGACATACCATAATGGCGCTCAATATCCTCGGTTAACATCCTGCCACCAAAAGTTTGTTCCCGAGTAAATACAATCTTGCCATCGACTAAAACATGTAAGGTCGTTAAGGTGGCCCCCACATCCGCTACAGCAACAGTTAATCCCTGTCCATGATGTGGTAATTGACGCGCGATTAACTCGAAAGCATTTTCCATGGTGTACGCTTCAACATCGACCAGCCTTGGCTTTAAGCCCGCTTTTTCTACGACTTCGGTACGTACGTCTACATTTTCACGTCGGGAAGCAGCCAGCAACACATCCACAGCCTCAACATCAGCAGCTGAAGGACCTAATATCTCAAAGTCCAAACGTACTTCATCCAGCGGATAAGGAATATAATTTTCTGCTTCCATTAATACGTTTTCTTCTAACTCACGTTCTGATAATGAAGCAGGGAAAGAAACGATTTTGCTAATGGCAGAATTCGCAGACACGGCAACAGCGGCTTCTTTGGCTTTGGTACCGGAACGTTTGACTGCTCGTCTAATCGCTCCAGCGACCTCATCTCTATTTTCAATGCGGCTTTCCACCACGGCATTAACAGGCAATGGCTCAACGGAATATGACTCGACAGTGTACTTCT
Organism: Methylophaga marina; assembly: GCF_030296755.1. Lineage (NCBI taxonomy): Bacteria > Pseudomonadati > Pseudomonadota > Gammaproteobacteria > Thiotrichales > Piscirickettsiaceae > Methylophaga > Methylophaga marina. Next base: position 1,721,612 of record NZ_AP027741.1, on the reverse strand, counting down.
CACCTTTTTTGCTCAGTTCTAATACCTTTACTACCGAAGAACTGATATCTATTCCTAGCAAAGGGGATTTTTTTCGTCCGAACATTTATCGCCTCAATTCCCGTTGATTCAATTGCATAAGCCCACTTAGCACTCTTACTTAAAGTAGTTTATTAAGATTATTGGGGTTGTCAACCTAAATATATCAATAAAACTAGTGATTTGAACTCTCTCACTGTTATTATTTGTGACTCAATATATACTTTCACATCATTTCTTACATAACAGCCAAGTCTACATGCATCGATTTATTCGTTTCACTACAAAGCTTATTTTAATTCTAGCGTTGTTGACACTTATCGCCGTCGGCGTTGTCTATTTCTTTTTGGCGCCGAAACTGCCAGACACCAATACCCTCAAGGAAACACAGTTACAAATCCCGCTACGGATTTTCAGTTCTGAAGGCCTGTTAATGGCCGAATTTGGTGAAAAAAGACGTATCCCTGTTGAGTACAATGAAATCCCGAAATCGCTTGCTGATGCTTTTCTAGCGGCGGAAGATGATCGCTTCTACCAACATCCTGGTGTTGATTATCAAGGTATTATCCGCGCGGCTTATTCTTTGTTAGTGACAGGGGAAAAATCGCAAGGTGGTAGTACGATTACTATGCAGGTTGCGCGCAATTTTTTCTTATCTAATGAAAAAACGTATTTAAGAAAATTAAATGAAATTATTCTCGCCCTTGAAATTGAGAAAGTTTTATCCAAAGAAGACATTTTATCGCTCTATCTGAATAAGATATATTTAGGCAACCGCGCCTACGGTGTTGGCGCAGCGGCTAATGTCTATTACGGCAAACCACTAGATAAATTATCTTTATCAGAAATGGCCATGATCGCCGGTTTACCCAAAGCACCTTCAGCATACAACCCTATTGCAAACCCAGAACGAGCCACTATCAGACGCAATTATGTTTTACGCCGTATGTGGGAAGTGGGTTTTATCAAAAAAGAAGATTACGATCAGGCTATACAAGCACCCGTTACGGCAAGCTATCACGGTCCGGAAATCAAAGTATATGCCCCTTACGTTTCAGAAATGGTACGTACAGACCTAATCGCCAAGTTTGGTGAAGAAGCCTATACCAATGGCTTTAATGTCTACACAACAATTCGTGCCAAGCATCAACAAGCTGCTAATAAAGCCATACAGACTGCACTGTTAGACTACGATCGTCGACATGGTTATCGCGGTCCAGTCACCAATATAGCTTTACCAGAGGACCTATCAGATCGAGCAGCTCTCGATAAAATTCTGAAAGACTACGACAATATTGGTCCACTAAAAACAGCCCTTGTGATTGAAACCACTGACGAAAAAGCTGAGTTATACATCAGGAACTGGGGTTACGCACATTTACCACTCAATGCGGTGAAATGGGCTCAGAAAAAACTGAGTACCAATAGCCGAGGCGCTGTGCCAAAGAAAATCACCGATGCGATTAAGGCCGGTGACATTATTCGAGTTGAACAATTAACCAGTTCGAACTGGGAGCTGGCTGAGTTACCCGAGGCACAGGGCGCACTGGTAGCAATTGCACCGTATGATGGCGCTGTCACCGCTTTGAATGGTGGTTTTGACTTCTTCAATAATAAGTTTAACCGGGTGACTCAATCTCGTCGTCAACCTGGCTCTGGATTTAAGCCGTTTATATATTCTGCCGCACTGGAAAAAGGCTACACCGCCGCTACCATCGTCAATGATGCGCCAGTCGTATTTGATGATCCTGGCTTAGAGAATGTCTGGCGCCCACAAAACTACAGCGGCAAATTCTTTGGTCCCACGCGCTTAAGAGAAGCCTTAATTCATTCCCGCAACCTGGTTTCTATCCGCTTGCTGCGTGATATCGGCGCAGACTATGCTGTTGAGTATGCAGAGCGGTTTGGATTTAAACCGGGCATGATGCACAAAAATCTATCTTTAGCATTAGGTAGTGGCAGTGCAGCACCTTGGGATATGGCTCGTGCCTATTCATCACTGGCTAATGGCGGCTATAGAGTCGAACCTTACATTATTCAACGCGTTGAAGATGCTTCAGGAAAGATTGTGATGCAGGCCACGCCAGATACCGTGTGTGAAACCTGTTTATTGGATGCCTCTAATGATGATAATGATGAGTTCCATGCCGCGCAACGCATCATGACACCACAGAATAATTACATCATGAACAGTCTATTGCGTGATGTCGTTAAACACGGCACGGGGCGTAAAGCGATGAGTCTTGGACGGAATGATCTCGCAGGAAAGACAGGAACAACTAATGATCAGGTAGATGCCTGGTTTAATGGTTTCCATCCGGAACTGGTCGCTGTAGCCTGGGTAGGATTTGATAACCCACGCTCCTTGGGGCGTTATGAAACGGGTGGACGTGCTGCCCTGCCTATGTGGATAGACTTTATGAAGGTCGCTCTGGAAGGTATGCCAGAATCTCCTCTGGAACCACCAGTGGGTATGGTGACAGTGAGAATTGATCCTGCCACGGGTTTGCTCGCCAGACCAGAAGCAACGGATGCAATATACGAAACCTTCAGAGAAGAGTATGTACCGAAGCGGATGGCACCGCTATCAGGACAAGGTGATAGCGGCTCGTCACCGGTAATTGAACTATTCTGATTTACCGAACTTGTTTTACTAACTGCCCGGGCTGTAATTCGCCGTCCGGGTAATCACCATTGAGTAAACGCAATTGCTCGATTGGGCTATTACTGATTCTGCTCTGTTTTGCCCACGCAGCATAGTTATCACTTTTACCCACCTTCACAATTTGAATTTTTAATTCCTGGGCTAGTTTCACTTCATCATCTCTTAAACGATGTAAGCTTTTAATCGTTGTCAGAAAAGCCGGATCATAGCTGCTAAACATATTGCTACTTTCAGTACCGCCAAAGAAAATAAAGGCTTTGTCATTCAGGTATACCACCCCAACCCTGATCGTTTTATTCTGACTTAAAGCAATACCGGTATAACCTGATAATCCATGACTTTCAAAAGCCTGGCCAGATCGGATCGTCGTGATTTTTAACCGCTGCTTGATAAATTGCTCAGGTGATAACTGACGATTCAAATCTGCCGCTCCCATCTCTATCACCGCTTCGCCATCAGGAGCAATCGCTTGCAAACTGTCAGGGTTATTGTTGATATGCCACTTCTCAGGAAAATCAACGGCAAAGTTCATAGATAGATGGTAAAAATGATTCTCAGATCGTATGCCTTGGTCCTCACTATCGCCAAATGTCATGCCAGCAATATGTTCCAAGTAGGCCGCTTTCTCAATCCGGCCATCAGCTAGTTTATTTTTACCAGCAGCAGCCACCACTTCCTGTAAACGCGTATCGTTATCTGGATGACTGGCAAACAGGCCATGATAGCCTTGATAGTCACGTCCTTGCTTCTTGGCTTCAGCAGCAGCAAATATTTCCTGGTTTTTTAACACAGAAATCACATCAATCATCGCGCTCGGATCATAGCCAGCTCTAGCCAGATATTCAGCACCCAAGCGATCTGACTCAAGCTCATGCTCGCGACCATACCCACTCAATAATGCACCGCCCAGCATGTTGAATATATTTTGAGAACCAGCGTTGCGCAGCTCAGGTATCAATAATGACCCAAGTGTGTAACCAATATTGGCAGCCTGCGCCGCACTCTGTTGTCTGACACCATGTCTGGCTGTGACATGACCAATTTCATGGCCAAGTACTGCCGCAAGTTCTGCTTCAGAGTTCAGGTATGCCATCAGCCCACGAGTGATATAGATATACCCCCGGCAAAGCAAACGCATTAATAACAGGAGAGTCTAATACCGTAAATCGGTAGACCAGATCTGTACGGTGACTGACAGCAGCCAGCTTTTCTCCAACTCCCTGCACATAACGTTGCAGTTGTTCGTCATCGTAGCGACCATATTCTGCAATGATTTTGGGATGGTTTTCTCTGCCCATTTGCAGTTCAGAATCTTCGCCAAACATGACGAAGTTTTGATCCCCGGTTACCGGGTTTGTTGCACAACCACCAAGCCCCAGAAACAACAAAGCCCCTGCGATTAAGCAGAGGCTTCGTATTCTGTCGTGACTTGTACTAGCTTTTACTAATACGTCAATCATAATTCAAACCATTCTGTGGTTCCGACAGATTATTTACCGTATTTCTGACGGAATTTATCAACACGACCCGCCGTGTCTAACATTTTTTGTTTGCCAGTGTAGAACGGGTGGCATTCTGAACACACATCCAGAGTCAAGTCTGAAGTGCGTGTAGAGCGAGTTTTAAAGGTGTTACCGCAGCTACAGGTAACATTGATCTCGGTGTAATCTGGATGGATATCCGCTTTCATATCTGTACTCGTTAATGTGTGTTTGCAAAAATCTTGCTGTAACCATAAGGTTACGAGCTTTAGAACCGCGTTATTTTATAGATCAACCCGACTTCAGGCAAGTTTATTTATAATAAATTATGTTTATACTTTCTCAGCCACCAGCATGGCTTGATTTCGCCAACCTAAATCACATTGTCCAATCAAGGCTTCCTCACGGTAAACTCTTACTTTAAGCGCGTTAAATAGTCTAAGCAACTCATTATCTGCCAATAAAAAAGCGGGATTGCTAGGTCCGCTATCATTGACCTTATCAAGGCAGAAAGTCTGGTAAAACAATATGCCTCCAGGTTTGAGCGCCGATATGATCTTTGCCGTCAGGTCCCTGTCCAAAAAATGAGACACCACAATGACATCATAAAGATTGGCTTCAGGCGGATTAGCGATAACATCACGCTGTTGGGTGTGAATGTCAGCATTTCTTTTTAAGGCCATTTTATCTAGTTGATAAATAGCAACGGCTGAGATATCCCAACTGTGAACCTTCAAGCCTTTTTCACTCAGAAAAAGACTATTCGCCCCAAGGCCACAAGCCAGATCCAGTGCCAGCCCGGTTATCGGCAATAAATGTTGATTTTGCTCTAATACCAGTGAAACCGTTGACGCTGCAAGTTCAGCATCCTGCTTTGAATATATGGCATCCCATTTTTTCTGCACATCCAAAGCTAACGGCGCCAAAATGCAGGGGTTAATACGACAAGTAATGTAAATATTTCCAGGCGTCCCAATAACATAGCCATGGCCAGAACCCATTTAGATGGAGCATTGATATCACCAAAGTTGGCACCAACTTCACCCAGACCAGGTCCCAGATTATTTAGACAGGCAGTTACTGCCGAGAATGACGTGACCACATCGAGTCCGGTCGACATTAAAAACAAATGCATGATACTGAAACAGAACACATACATAGCAAAAAAGCCCCATACCGCGCCAACCACTTTCGCAGGTAGGGCTTTACCATTCACCTTAATGGCAAAGACCGCATTAGGGTGAATCAGACGTAATACTTCACGGTAGCCCTGCTTAAACAGCAACATAATACGGATGACTTTGATGCCGCCACCCGTAGAAAAAGCACAGCCACCGATATAACTTGCCATCAATAACAGGATAGGTAAGAAACCAGGCCATAGGTAATAATCTGTAGTGGTATAACCAGCAGTCGTGCCAATAGATACTGTCTGGAAAACACCTTGATGGACCGCAGTCCACAAATTATCAAAGGTACCACTGAAATACAGATAACTGGATGTCACGACCGAGATAACACCGAGAATGGCCAAATAAGTTCGTAACTCTGAGTCTTTCCAATAATGTTTGATACTACGATGACGCCAAGCCAGAAAATGTAGCGAGAAGTTCATACCAGAGATCAACATAAAAACGACGGTAATCATTTCAATCGTGGCGCTATCAAAGAAACCAATACTGGCATCATGTGTGGAGAAACCACCTATCGCCACTGTTGAGAAACTATGACAAATGGCGTCAAACCAAGTCATGCCACCTAAACGGAAAGCAATGGCGCAAGCAATGGTTAATGATAAATAGATATACCAGAGCGCCTTGGCTGTTTCGGTGATGCGAGGTGTCAGTTTCGCATCTTTCATCGGCCCCGGAGTCTCAGCACGATAGAGCTGCATACCACCCACACCCAATAAGGGCAAAATAGCGACAGCCAAGACGACAATCCCCATGCCGCCTAGCCATTGTAAAAACTGACGATAAAATAATACGGCTTTGGGCAGTGTATCGAGTCCTGTTAGCACTGTTGCCCCAGTTGTAGTTAAGCCAGACATCGACTCAAATACAGCATCGGTAAACGACATTTTTGGGACTTCAGTCAAAAAGAAAGGCAGTGACCCAGATAAGCCCAATGCAATCCAGAACATCACCACCACGATAAAACCATCACGTATTTTTAGCTCTTTACGATGGTGTCTAACAGGTAACCAGAACAATAATCCAATGATTAACAGCAAAACAAACGCCGTTAAAAACGCACTACTGGCTCCATCCTGGTAATACCAGGACACCAAAACCGGCGGCAGCATGGTAATACTGAACAGTGACAGTAAAATTCCTAGAATGCGCTGAATCGTCAGTAACTGCATAATATTTAGCTCAAACTCGCTTGACGACGATAATAAAACCAAATAGCCAGGATAAGCACTATCAGAATAAATATTGGCCAACGCTTCGCAGTGACATACGGCGTTGCTCCCTGCCTTGGTTGAATGTTTGTCGTCAGCGTTGCCTGCTCAAACTGAGGCGTTTGTGACTGAATACGGCCTTTATAATCAACAAATGCTGAAATACCGTTCGTCGTGGCTCGGACCAACGGTCTCTCAGTCTCCAGGGCACGACTTCGTGAAATTTGTAAATGCTGATGCGGCGCAAATGAATCCCCATACCAGGCATTATTAGTCGCATTCACCAGAATAGAAGCTTCCGGCAAGGCATCCAAAACTTCAAGTGAAAATACATCTTCATAACAAATAGAGATGCCAACTTGCTGCCCAGAGGCTTTTAACAAGCTTTGTTGCTCTGGTCCTGGTACAAAGCCAGACATCGGCAAATCAAAGAAAGCAATCAAGCCTCTCAACCAGGCAAAAGGCACATAATCTCCAAACGGCACCAAATGACGCTTATGGTAGAAACCAGCATCCTCACCAGCCACCATCATACTGTTGTAATAGTCTTGCCCGTTTTCATCTTCAAAAGGCAAGCCTAATAAAATATCCGTATTATGTTGTTTCGCTTCCTTAATGAGTGGGACGATATAAAAATCTTTCAGCTGATGATAAAAAGCGGGAACGGCATTTTCAGGCCAGACCACCAGTTGGCTGTCCCAATGTTGCTCAGTTAACTTCTGATAGAGCGCAAGCGTGCTGACAAGTTGTTCAGGACTCCACTTTACATCCTGTGGCACATTACCCTGCACGATCGTAGTGTTAATAGCTTCGCCTGAAGGCTGAGTCCAATCAACAGACTGTAGCCCTTGTCCTCCCACCCAGATGACGATAACAGGCATAATGAATAATGGCTTTTTATGTTTAAACACAATAAACAAACTGCTCGCCGTCAGGGCCACCAGGAAAGACACAGCATTCACTCCCACGACCGGTACCCAACCTGCTAATGGCCCTTCGATCTGGCTCACGCCAAGCTCTAACCAGGGAAAACCACTCAAAAACCAGGCTTTAAATAATTCAAAGCCAAACCATATGGTGGGTAACAGCAGTGCGATATCAAAGAGAGTGAATGTATGAGAAGTGCATTTTTTGACTAGCCAGCCAAATAACGCCAGATAAGAAGCCAGGATAGCGACAAACAGAAAAGTCAGCATGCCTGCTAAAATCCAGCTGGTATGGCCAAAAACATGAATGGCGACATACACCCAGGACACACCCACACCAAACATACCAAGACCAAATAACCATCCGCGCCATGCGGCTTGTTTCGGTGTCGTATTATCCCAACTGGCGAAAAGCAAAATCAGGCTGAGAATGGCAATGGGATATAGGTTAAAAGGGGAAAAAGCCAGCGGCAAAATAGCGCCACCCATGAATGCAACGATATTTCCTTTCCAACCCTGCATTGTCAGCCTATTACTTTTTTGCATTATTCGGTATCAGCTTCTGGCTCTTCTTCAGGTGGTAAAATCACCATTTTCATCAGATATAAACGACGATTGTCGGCACGCAAAATGGTGAACTGGAAGCGATCAATCGTGATTTCTTCCCCTCGTTCAGGCAGGTGACCGAACTGATTAACGACATAACCGCCAACGGTATCAAAATCTTCATCACTCCAATCGGTTTCAAAAACTCGTTGAAATCTTCGACCATCGTTAACGCTTTGATGGTGTAGGTGTTTTCATTTCTTTGCAGAATCGGCGCATCATCATCGATATCATGCTCATCTTCGATTTCACCGACGATTTGTTCCAGTACATTCTCAATCGTGACGATACCTGCCACACCACCATACTCATCTACAACAATGGCCATATGATTACGGCGAGCCCTAAACTCACGTAACAACACATTCAAACGTTTGCTTTCAGGAATAAATACAGCGGGACGTAATATCTCTCGCAGGTCAAAATTGAAATCACCGCTGTTCACCACAGCGGTTAATAGGTCTTTGGCAAGCAAGATACCAATCACGTCATCACGGTCATCATCCATCACAGGAAAGCGAGAATGCGCCGTTTCGGTGACCAGTTTCAGGGTTTCTTCAGGCGGTGCATCACGTGACACCATGACTACCTGTGAGCGAGGAATCATTATATCGCGAGCTTGCATTTGTGACACGCTTAGTGCGCCTTCAACAATGGATAGCGCTTCTGAGTCCAGAATATGTCGTTCAGATGCTGAACGAATTAATTCAATCAGTTGTTCCTGATCTTGTGGCTCCAGAAATAAATTACTGAGCTTTCGCACCCAGGATTGATTTGCTAAGCGACTCGGTCGTCCTTCACTCATAAATCCACTCCCTGCCATTCATAGGGATTAGCTATATCTAATTGATGCAGAATATTTATTTCCAATGTTTCCATCTGTTCCGCTTCATCCGATTCAATATGATCATAACCTAATAAATGTAAACATCCATGGATCACCATGTGTGCCCAGTGATGTAACTCTGCCTTGCCTTGTTCCTGCGCTTCTTTTCTGACTACAGGTACGCAAATCACTAAATCACCCAATAAACGAGGCTCTAACTTAATGGGTGCATCAAAAGGAAAAGACAAGACATTGGTTGGCCCATTTTTGCCACGATACTGACTGTTCAGTTCAGCACTTTCTGATTCATCGACTAAGCGTATACTCAACTCACAGTCTTCATTGACTCCGGATAGTGCCGCTTCAGCCCATTGAGTAAACAGTGATTCATCTGGCTTTTCGCCTTCATAAACACACTGAAAATCCACGACAACGCTCATGCTTTTTTATCAGCCTTATCGTATGCCAAGATGACTTTTTGTACCAGCGAATGTCGAACAACGTCTTTTGCCTGGAAGAAAGTAAAGCCGATGCCGTCCACATCCTTCAATACTTCAATAGCATGACGTAAACCAGAGCGTGTTGAACCGGGTAAATCTACCTGAGTGATATCACCTGTAATAACGGCAGTAGAGTTATAGCCCATACGAGTCAGGAACATCTTCATTTGTTCGGTGGTGGTATTTTGCGCTTCATCCAGAATAATGAAAGATTCATTCAGTGTTCTACCACGCATATAAGCCAGTGGTGCCACTTCAATGACATTACGTTCCATTAATTTAGCCACGCGCTCAAACCCAAGCATTTCATATAAAGCATCAAACAATGGTCTGAGATAAGGATCGACTTTCTGCGCTAGATCACCCGGTAAAAAACCGAGACGCTCGCCCGCTTCTACTGCGGGTCTGACCAGTACAATCCGACGACAAAAATCACGCTCCAAAGCCTCCACGGCACAAGCCACAGCAAGGTAGGTTTTACCCGTACCAGCGGGCCCCACACCAAAGTTTATATCGTGGGTCATGACCCGGCGTAAATACGCTTGCTGATTTTCGCCACGGGCTTTAATCAAGCCTCGTTTTGTTTTAATCACCACTTCTTTGTCTGGTTCTGTCGCCGCGGATATATCTTCACCACCGCTTTTACGAATCGCCATGTGAATTTGTTCAGGCGCTAACACTGACTGTGCGGTTTCGGCGTACAAGTCGTGAATCACTTCCTGAATTAAGGTCAGCGTGTCTGCCGGACCGATAATCTGAAAGTTAACACCACGATTATTGATTTCCACCCCAAAGCCACGCTCCATCATTCGAATATGTTCATCCAAATGACCACAGAGGTTGGCAAGGCGAGGATTATCTGCTGGGCTTAGCTCGAAGCTGATGCTATCGAGCGCTTGAGAGGTTTGAGTCACTATATAATTCCGATGAGCTTAAAGTGCAACGCTATCAGCGACTAATTCGCCGCGCAAGGAGTTCGAGAAGGCTTCTTCGATATACACATCGACAAACTGACCGATAAGACTGCTGTCACCGGGGAAATTTACCACTCGGTTATTCTCGGTACGACCTGCCATATCGCCACCACCACGATGTGCTTCGCGCTCGACTAGAATACGTTGTGTTGTGCCCACCATCGCTTTCGCATGTTCATCTTCCAGCTCACGCAAACGATCCTGCATAATTTGCAAACGGCGTTTCTTTTCTTCTTCAGAGACAGAGTCCACAAATGCCGCAGCCGGTGTCCCAGGGCGAGCGCTATAAACAAAGCTGAATGAGTGGTCGAATTTAATCTCGTTGATTAAATCCATGGTCGCCTGAAAGTCTTCTTCTGTTTCATTGGGGAAACCGACAATAAAGTCACTCGACATACTTAAGTTCGGTCTGACTTCCAGTAATCGGCGAATCTTACTTTTATATTCCAATGCAGTATGACCGCGCTTCATCATCGTCAGAATACGATCGGAGCCAGATTGCACGGGTAAATGCAGGTGATTCACCAACTCAGGTACTTCGGCAAACGCTTCAATCAAGCTGTCAGAAAATTCAACAGGATGAGACGTGGTAAAACGAATCCGTTCAATACCATCAATGGCTGCCACGTAATGAATCAGTAACGCTAAATCCGCAGTTTCATCACCTTCGATAACACCTTGATAAGCGTTAACATTCTGGCCTAACAGATTGACTTCGCGTACACCTTGCGCTGCCAACTGACGAATTTCACGCAGAATAGGACCAACCGGACGACTGACTTCTTCACCACGGGTATAAGGCACCACGCAGAATGTGCAGTATTTACTGCAGCCTTCCATCACCGAAACAAAGGCGGTCGGTCCTTCTGCTTTCGGGGCGGGTAAGTTATCGAACTTCTCAATCTCAGGAAATGAGATATCAATGCTAGGTTTGCGGCTGATTTTGACTTCTTCCAGCATCGCCGGAAGACGGTGCAATGTTTGCGGTCCAAAAATCAAATCCACATACGGCGCGCGTTGACGAATGGCTTCACCTTCCTGACTGGCCACACAGCCACCCACACCGATAACCAGATTAGGACGCGAGTCTTTCCAGCGTTTCCAGCGACCGAGTTGGTGAAACACTTTTTCCTGTGCTTTTTCGCGAATCGAACAGGTATTGAGTAACAATACATCCGCTTCTTCAGGGATATCTGTGGGTTCTAATTGATGAGATGCCGCCAGGACTTCTGCCATTTTTGATGAATCGTACTCATTCATCTGACAGCCGAATGTTCTGATATAAAGTTTGCCAGCCATAGTTTCTGCTAAAGTCAAAGGGCGCACAGGATACTATTTTTTAGCTGATTAGTACATACAAGTGATTGTTTTTACTAATAACTGCAAATATAGTGTGGGAAGGAACAACAACAAGGAAGTGAATCATGGCAATCAAGGATTGGCCTGCCGATGATCGCCCTCGAGAAAAGCTTTTATTATCAGGTGCTAAGGCATTGTCTGATGCAGAGCTGCTGGCGATTTTTCTGCGCACGGGTGTAAAAGGATTTTCCGCTGTCGACTTAGCCCGCAAACTCATCCATGAATTTGGATCGTTGCGGCGCTTACTGGAAGCGGATCAGCAAGAGTTTTGTCAGGGCCATGGACTTGGCCAGGCAAAATATGTGCAATTACAAGCCGTTCTGGAGATGGGCCGTCGTCATTTAGAATCCAGCCTGAAACATGGCGATGCATTTACCGATGCAGACACTACCATGCGTTATATAAAACAGCGTTTACGTGCCTACCCGCATGAGGTTTTTGCCTGCCTCTACCTGGATAATCAGCATCGTTTTCTACAGTTTGACGAATTATTTCGTGGCACGATTGATGGGGCCAGTGTGTATCCACGTGAAGTCGTCAAGTCAGCACTCCAACATAATGCTGCAGCGGTTATTCTTGCTCATAATCATCCCTCAGGTATTGCTGAGCCCAGCCAGGCTGATATTCACATAACGAAACGCATCCAGTCTGCACTTGACCTTGTGGATATCCGAGTACTGGACCACATCATCGTCGGCGATGCTGATGTAACCTCACTTGCACAGCTTGGCCATGTCTAACTATGTCAATTGCCTCATTAACAAGTGAAATGACCTAATTAGAATAAACTCAGGCTCTCTATGATTGATAGGTTTACGTTAAACCGGATGAGAGAGTTATCATGAAGTCTATAAAAGTAGCCGGTCTAGGCTTATTACTGAGTCAAACCATTAATGTCTATGCTGCTGAAAACAGGTTAATTGATGATGCCAGTCTGAGCTTGGGCAGTCTGGTTGTATCATCAGATAGCACGGGGCCATTGACCTCGCGCAATCTGTCGACATCTGTTGATGTGCTGAACCAAGACCGTATTGAAGATCAAAATGTCAATTACACATGGCAGCTTTTTGACCAAATGCCAGGTGTGATGTTAACGCAGTTCGGTATGGGTAATGAGTCTGGCAAAATTTCCTTTCGTGGCTTTAATGGTGAAGGTGAAGTTAATGCAGTAAAACTCCTCATCGATGGTATTCCCAGTAATCAGAACTCCGGCAATATGCCTTATCTGGAATTGCTGACACCTCTAGAAATCGAAAGTATCGAAGTCGTACGAGGCACGAATGACCCACGCTACGGTTTGCATAATATTGCTGGTAATGCTGGCATCTATACGCATCAAGGCGGTAACTATAATAAAGCCCGCGTCACTTATGGCAGCTATGCGACACGAAATGTACAGTTTGTCAGTGGTATAGAAAACAATGGCTTCTCGCAGAATTACGCGATCAGTTATCTCAACTCAAACCGCTACCGCCATCATAGTGATATTGAAAAAAGTACTTTTTCCGGAAAATGGTTTTACACACCCAATAGTGGGCGTGCCCAAGTTGGCTTGATTGTGCGACATGGTAAAGCTGAAGGTGAAGAAGCGGGTTACCTGACACGGGCTGAGGCACATGATGATCCTGAACAATCTCGACCACATAACAAGGCAGATGGTGGTGATCGCATGATGAACCAATTCAGCGCTCATCTGGATATTGATATCACGGATAATCTTTTCTGGACCAGCAAGGCCTATCTAAATGAGTTAGATGAAGATCGTTATGTCACCTTTGCAGCAGGCGGCAACCATAACGAACGATTAACCGAAGAAGAACATAAAGGCGCTTTAACGACTTTAACCTGGCGACCGGATGTGAGCTGGGCGCATGAGTTCAGCCTGATGGGCGGCCTGAGTGCTGAATGGCAAAATAATGAAAGTCGTCGTTATATCGTCGACCTGGACCGAAACCGAACATCAGAGACACGTAACCAGAATTTCGATTTTGATATTTATGGCGGCTTTATCCAGGCCATTTATAAACCCACTGAAAAACTGAAAATTGTCCCTGCTTTCCGTGTTGATAGGGTGCGTGGCAGCTTAAATGACAACGGCACACATCGCGATATCAACGATTACGGTAATATCAATCAACCTAAGCTGAGCGCCGTTTATTCTTTTAATGATCAATATGCTGTATACACCAACTGGGGCAAAACCTTTCAGGTCGCTTCTGGTGCCGCCAGCTATAAACAAAACACATTATCAAACGATCTCGATGCATCGATTAACGAAGGTTGGGAAGTCGGACTTAAATTCACTCCTACAGACTGGCTGAATGGACGCGTTGCAGTCTGGCAGCAAGTCGCTGATGGTGAGTTTAAAACCAAGTTAGGTGACGCGAACAATGACAGTGAGAATATCGGTAAAACGCAACGTCGAGGCATAGATTTTCAATTTAATGCACAAGCCACTAATAAGCTTGGCCTCTGGTTCGCTGCCTCATTCCAAGACTCTGAAATCCTTAAAGCGGGTGCAGATAAACCACTTAATAAAGGCAATGAGATTGATCATGTACCACACTATTTGATTGATGCCGGCGCAGACTATCAAGCCACACCAAAGCTTAAATTATCTTCTTGGGTCAGTGCGCAGGATGATGCTTATTTAAATCAGGAAAACAATACTAATAAGTATGGTCAATACGTTTTGGTTAATGCATCAGCTAGCTATGCACTGACAGAAAAAGTCAGACTCGATCTCGAACTTAAAAATATTTTTGACCGCTATTATGAGTATGTTTGGATGAACTCAGAATCAATGCATTCGCCCGGTGATGGCCGTTCAATATATGGTTCTATTCAATATGACTTTTAATTACGCATGAGAAAAGCCCGACAGCTGTGGCTGGACATTCACACCTATCTTGGACTGAGTATAGGTTTATTACTGGTCTTATTAGGTCTAACAGGCAGTATTTTGGTGTTTTATCTGCAATTCGATATCTGGTTAAACCCAGATATCGAAGCGGTGTCGACAGCCCCTGTCCGTCAGCAACAAGCTGTCTTTGATCGGTTACATCAACAATTTCCAACACGAACGGATTCCTGGCGTATTGAACAACCATTGCATCCAGGCTGGCCCATCATGGCGCGTTATTACACACCAGTTGAAACTCGCGACTCGATGTTTGCACCTTTAATGGTGACCCTTGATCCTGTCACACGAGACGTCACCAGTGAACGCTTCTGGGGCGAGTTTGCGATGACCTGGATCTACAATCTGCATTACACCCTGTTACTAGATAAAAACGGCAAAACCTTTATTGGCACCATCGGCCTGATTAGTCTGATATCACTCATTTCTGGCATGGTCCTATGGTGGCCAGGCTGGCTAAAATTACGCCAGGTGTTGGCTTGGCGTCTGCGCTCCAGCTATGCCAAAAAAGTGTTTGATCTCCATATTTTGTCAGGCAGTTATGGTTTTATTGTGCTGTTAATGCTGAGCTTAACGGGAGCGGCGTTGGCGCTACCCACACAAACACATGACATTATTCGCACCTTTTCACCATTAGCCTCAAGCCCCGATCTGACTCGTTCACTTCACGAAAAAGCGAACAAGCCTGTTATCTCAGCAGATGCCGCTGTAAAGTCAGCGTTTACAGTTTTCCCCGACGCTGAGTTACGCTGGGTAGAGTCGCCGGGTAGTCAAAAAAATAGTTGGCGCGTCGTTTTCTATCAACAGGGCGAACCCAGTCGTCGCTTCCCGAGAACTCAGGTTTGGGTGAATGCATACAATGGTCAGATTGTCGCCAGCCGTGATGGGTTGGCTGATAAAGCCGGAGATAAAATCCTGAATTGGTTACACCCTTTACATAACGGTGAAGTCTTTGGACTGACTGGGCGGATTATTGTCTTTATCAGTGGCTTTGTGCCGTTAATATTATTTATTACTGGCTTATTACGCTGGCAGCAAAAGCGGCGCGCCAAACAACGCACCGCTTCTCGTCATGTCTAATCCTCGTCCCAATCTACTGGCGTGTCTTTAAAGACTTTTTTGCCCGTAAACATCGCAGAAACCAGACCATTACGTTCCCGAAGCTCGCTATATACGACGCCCAGAATATGTAAGATGATGGCCAGGCTCAGTAACCAGAATACGATTTCATGTATTTCTTTGAAGGGTGAACGGAAATCTCGCATTTGTTGATAAGCGGCTTCGTTAACACCTTCTTTTGAATAGGGCTCAACCAAAGCTTCAGTCTGTGGACTCTCTGCTACCCAGGCCTTAAAACTCTCTCCAAATGGCGGCATATAGACATCAGTGCCACCCAGTACCAAACCGGTTACCGCCTGGACCGTTAATAAGATAAATAACAAGGTCACCATCAAACGTGCCAGAGGATTATGTCCTGCAAACCCCACCGGCTTACCCTCGTTGATGCTCTCCAGGTATATTTGCCGCTGTTGTTTATACTTTTTCCCTACTGGCAAAATGGCTGCCCAACGACTAAACCGGTTCCCGATAAACGTCCAAAACAAACGCACAGCTAAATTAATTACAAACACATAACCAATATAGACATGCCACGTCTTTAACAGAATTTTGCCATCTGTACTTACACCAAGGGCTTTACTGTTCAAGATAGCGACCCCGATTGCAATCAATGCAATCACCGACAATACATTTACCCAATGAAACCAACGGACCATGCGATCCCATACCGGGTATTCCGTTAATGTCCTAGCCATTTGTTTTTTCATTTCTCTCTCTCTTCTTGTTTATCGACACGACAATATTCACCGCTCCAGTCATGGAGATAGGGTGTGATCGTTTTATGCTCTTCAAGATGGTTTTTCCACCAATTCTTTAGAAAAATAAGGACTTGCTCTGGCTGCTTTTGCTGTTTAGCGTGATGACACTCAACCTTAAATTCAGTGATCAGATTATCCATAGCTTGTTGATAGTTTTTGAGTTCTGGGTATTCCGTTGAATTTAATATGCCCTCTTCTGTTTTATAATGAAACAGGATATAACTTATCAAAAGCTTAACAGTGGGTAATAAGGACTCAAACTCCAGCCCTTGCTGTAGAAAATAATGTAATGAATTGATAGTCGCTAGAATGGCACGATGCTGCTCATCAATAATAGGCACCTGCTGACTAAACTCATCTTGCCATACGAGCAACAATGGTCTGTTCATGCCCATCTCCTAAGCCTATTTCACAGCTATTTTAAACTGAAAACGGATATTTAATAGCCTCATGATAGCGGTAGTCTTTTACCTCAAAATCATCCAAGGTCACCCACGTTTCCAGATCCTTTAATGATCGAATCTCAGGGTTAATGTGTAAGCTGGGCGAAGGATAAGGCTCACGTTTTAATTGCACATCACGCATTAACTCCAGCTGATCTTCATAGATGTGAGCATTCACAATCTTATGATAGGCCTTGCCGGGCTTGAGACCAGAAATCTGCGCCATAATTTTGAGTAAAAAGAACACTTGCACCTGATTAAAATTTAACCCTAGCGGCACATCACAAGAACGCTGGTAAGAGGTTAAATACAGCGTATCACCTAAAATAGAAAAGGTATGGGTATGCATGCACGGTCTGAGACACCCCATATCAAACTCACCCGGATTATAAAAGGTCAGGATTTCACCTCGATCATCAATACCGCGTTTCAGATCATCGGCGATTTTTTGTAACTGATCTAAGGTGGACCCATCAGGCTTTTGCCAGCGACGACCCTGAACGCCATAAACCCGCCCCATATCATCTTCACCTTTGCGGTGAGGATTATTTAGCCAGTCTTTATTATCGTTGGCATTAGCATCCCATGTACGACATCCAATGGCACGGAAGTCTGCTGCATTATCATAGCCGCGCAGGTATCCCAGCATTTCTGCAATAGCCGCTTTCCAGTAACTTTTTCGGGTAGTGATGAGTGGAAATTGGTTATTAGCGACATCATATTCCAGGTCAGCATTAATGATGGTCAGACAACGCTTACCTGTCCGCTCATTTTCCACCCACTCGCCTTCGTCAATAATACGTTGGCATAAATCCAGATACTGTCTCACTCAGAAGGCTCCAATTCTCACTGCAAATTGCTGATGATTTTGGCATTGCTTGTTCCGACAAACAACCTCATTAAGGCGACAGGTTATATTTTTGCATCCGATATAATAGGGTATCGCGACTTATTCCTAGTAAACGGGCCGCTTTAGAACGATTTCCAGCCGCCATCTCAAGCGCTTGTTCAATTAAATCCAGTTCCACTTTGGCGAGATCAATGCCGCTGGGCGGTAATTGAAACTGATGCTGTTGTATGGTCACTTCAGGGCGCATCTCTCTGGGTAAATCACCCGGCTGTAACAACTCGCCTGCATGCAATAAGGCAAGACGCTGACACAGGTTTTGTAGCTCTCTGATATTACCAGGCCAGTGATAATGTAAAAAACTTTGTTCGGCTTCTTTCGATAAACGCACCACAGCATTATTACCCGCATAAGCTTTCAGGTAATGCTTCATCAGCAGAGGAATATCTTCTGAACGCTCACGTAAGGCGGGTAATTCAATCGGTACCACCTGTAAACGATAAAACAAGTCAGCCCGGAACCTGCCCGCCTTCACTTCAGCTGGCAAATCGGCACTGGTCGCGGCGAGTATACGCACGTCAGCTACGTGCAAACGATGGCTTCCCTGTAACTGACACTCACCGGCTTCCAGAAAACGTAAGACTTTTGCCTGTACTGATAGTGGCAATGCATCTACTTCATCGAGAAAAACGGTACCGCCCTCTGCTGCGAGCAAACGGCCACGAAACGTGACTTCACCTTGTTCATTACTGCGACCAAACAAATCCAGCTCAATATCTTCTGTAGGTAGTGCAGCACAATTGATGGTCACAAGCGCATTATCTTTACGACGACTTTGCTCATGCAGACTCAAGGCGATTAACTCTTTACCGGTGCCTGTTTCACCACTGATTAACACACTGGCATCACTTAGAGCAATCATGGGTAATGTACGCAAGATGTGAGTTAAATCAGGCGATTGGCCTAAAATTTCATTCATTACGCTTACCCCTGCATCTGATGTTGATGGTCGGGCATGGCATGGTGTTCATGTAAACTTTCCATTGGCCAGAAAAGCGTCGCAACTGCCATCAAAATGATCAGTAAACCTGCCGCTTTACGTAAGTTTGCTGAACGTCCTAAGGCAGCTAACATACCGGTAAATAATCCAGCGCCCATCACCGCGGGCAATGTGCCAGCCCCAAATGCCAACATGACCAAGCCCCCTTTCACCGGATCACCTGCTGTTGCCGCTACAGCTAATGCCGCGTAGACCAGACCACATGGTAGCCAGCCCCAGACCATGCCGAGGAAAAATGCTTGACTGACTTTGCGTACAGGCAATAGCTTTTGACCTATTGGTTGCAACCTGCGCCATAAGGGCGCACCCATACGCTCAGCACGGGCAAACTTAGGAAACCATCCGGCCAGATACAAGCCCATTGAAATCATGACAATGACAGATAGCACTCTCAGAACCCAGTGTGCATTGATTTGTGTCAGAGGTGAGCTCAATAAGCCGACGATCACACCTGCAAAGCTGTAGCTCAGGATTCGACCAAGGTTATAGTTAAATACGAACGGTAACATTCGCCTCTGACTCTCTCTGACCTCTTTAGGCAAACTCAACGTTAATGCGCCAATCACCGAACCACACATCGCAATACAATGAACGGTGCTGAATAACCCGAGTAAAAAAGCCGTGATATAGGAACTAGTAATGGCCGCCATGCTTACAACTGTCTCTTAAATTTTTGATTCATTTTCACATTATCACGTCGTTTTCGCATTAAATTGTGTCATTTCACACACCGCACATTGAAAAACCACACTTTTTAACGGGGCTAAATTCATACAATTTCAAGTTGAGTTGTCTGAGAGAGAAGATAAATGAAACGTACCAGCCTGTCACTTAGCATTATGCTGAGTTTTGTCCTACCCTCGATTGCCTATGCTGAGCATAGCCATGATGTTGAAGAACTAGAAAAAGTCACCGTTTCTGGGCAAGCTATTCAACCCTTACCTCAAGAGAGCGCAGGGCTTGATCTGGAAGCACTTAAATCAAAACGTGCTCAGTCAAGTGATACGGCCTCACTACTGAAAGGTATTCCCGGCGTATCACTCTATGGTGCTGGGGGTGTATCAAGTCTGCCGGTGATTCGTGGTTTAGCAGATGACAGGCTTCGCATTAAAGTGGATGGCATGGACCTAATCTCGGCCTGTGCTAACCACATGAATCCCCCCTTTCCTATATTTCACCCACCAATTTATCTGAGTTAAAAGTCTATTCAGGCATCACTCCTGTCAGTGCTGGTGGTGATAGTATTGGCGGCATCATCATTGCGAAAAGCAAACAACCGGAGTTTGCTAAAGATGCTGACAGTGTTTTGTCAAAAGGAGAAATTGGCGCCTTCTACCGTAGTAACGGTGATGCACGGGGTGCTAACTTGTCAGCCACTTTGGCGACGGATAATTTTAGTCTGAACTATACTGGCTCAACCAGCAAAGCCAATAATTACGATGCGGCGAATAACTTCAAGGCCGCTGGACCGGCAGCCTCAGATAGAGGTTGGTTGGACGGCGATGAAGTCGGCTCAACCGCTTATGAAACACGTAACCATGCTTTGAACCTTGGTTTTAAACTCGACAATCACTTATTACAAGTCAAACTCACACATCAGGATATCCCATACCAAGGTTTCCCTAATCAACGTATGGATATGCTGGAAAACCGCAGTAATAGTATTAATTTCATTTACAACGGCTTATTTGACTGGGGTTCATTGGAAACCTCACTTTACCGAGAAAAAACCCATCACAAAATGGATTTCGGTGATGATAAACAATTTCTATATCAATCAGGGATGGCACCGCCAGCTTATGGTATGCCAATGGAAACGGAAGGTGATAACCGAGGCTTCAGTGTTAAAGCTGAGATCAATGCCAATGAGCGTGATCTTTACCGAATTGGTGCTGATATCCAACGTTACCGTCTCGATGACTACTGGGAAGCTTCAGGTGGCATGATGATGTCCCCAAACACATTTATCAATATTAACAATGGTCAACGTGATCGTTATGGTGTCTTTGCTGAATGGGAAGCGGACTGGACATCGAAATGGACAACATTAGCAGGCATACGTCATGAAACAGTGAAAATGGATGCCGACGATGTACAAGGTTATAACTCGACAAATTATGACCCTACTGCTTTCAACAATGCAGATAAAAGCCAAACTGACAACAATATCGATCTGACATTGATAGGCCGCTTTACCCCATCTGATAACGCCAGTTATGAATTTGGTTATGCACAGAAAACACGTTCTCCGAATCTTTACGAGCGTTACGCCTGGTCAACCAACGGTATGGCAATGCGTATGGTGAATTTAGCCGGTGATGGCAATGGTTATGTCGGTAATCTAGACTTGGATCCCGAAGTCGCACATACCATTAGTTTCACAGCGGACTGGCATGACGCTGAGAAGCAAGACTGGAATATCACTTTCACCCCCTACATCAGCTATGTAGATGACTTTATCGATGCTAAACGCTGTAGCGGTCAAACAGGGATGATGGCTGTATGTACAGCATCAAACCTGAGCACTAGCGATGACTTCGTTTACCTGCAGTATGACAATGTCTCTGCTAAGTTATATGGCGCTGATTTATCTTTAGCTAAACATCTTTATCACGATGACAAGATTGGCCATATCAGCGGGCAAGCGGTGTTCAGTTATGTCAGGGGTAAAAACCGGGATACCGGTGATAATCTCTATAACATCATGCCTCTCAATGCGACATTCACACTGCAGCATGCAAAAGGTGCTTGGCACAACTCGGCAGAATGGCAAGTGGTTGCCGCTAAGGATCGTGTGAATGATGAACGTAATGAGCAAGAAACGTCTGGTTATGGCTTATTAAATCTGCGCACTAGCTACCAATGGAAGCAAGCACGTGTTGATTTTGGTATCGATAATGTTCTGGATAAGGGCTACAGCGAACCTTTATCAGGTGCTTATACTGGCCAAGGCAGAACCATGTCTCCAGACGGCGTTGCGTGGGGCGTGACTGTTCCAGGTATGGGCCGCTCGTTCTATACAGCACTTAGTTACTCTTTTTAATAGCTAGGCTATATAAGGCGTCTCTGAACTCATTAAGCAGAGACGCCTTTTTTACTCAATTCAAGCTATCACACTTAATTTCAGATCAACCTTTCTAAGCTGTTCCACTTCATGCTCTAAATCCGCTTCTGTGAGTGGATGCTCTTTCAACCAGCCATCAGGCAAGACCAGTTCCATTTTTTTACCATCCAGCTTCAATTTAATATAAGTATCAGCTCGCTCTGATCGACCACGATTAAACACCATCGCCAAACGCAACAACACCGTTAGGCGTTGCGTAGTCAGTTGCATTTCATCCGGTAATTTATTGATATGTTTCTTCGGAAACGAGCGGCGCTGTCCTCTTACCATCACGGATAAAGCATGTTGCTCTTCACGAGAGAAGCCAGGTAAATCAGAATGCTCAACTAGATACGCCGAATGCTTATGAAACTGATTGTGAGAGATGGCTAAGCCGACTTCATGTAATTTGCAGGCCCATTGTAGGCGGTGCAATAACTCATCATGATCCAGTTCCCAGTCATGGGCGACTTGTTCATAAAGCTGTGTTGCCATGACCGCAACGCGTTCTGCATGGGCTTCATCGACATGATAACGTCGCATCAATGCCAACACCGTGCGGTCACGCTCATCATCATGCTGAATACGACCGAGCAAGTCATATAATAGCCCTTCTCTGAGAGCGCCATCCGATACGATCATTTTTTCAATACCAAGCCGCTCAAAAGCTGCAGCCAACACACATAAGCCGCCGGCAATCACATTATTTCGTTCTTCTGATAATCCTTGTAATTTCGCCTCTTCAACACTGCCAGCTTCGATAAGATGATTCACCATCTTTTCCAAAGCCTTGGATGTAATGATGCCATCGTCCGCCCAGCCTTGTTCCTTACAAATATTAGCGACTGTGCGAATCGTACCGGATGCACCAATCGCTTCTTGCCAACCTGCTTGACGATAAGGGCGCTGAATGTAGCGAATGCGTCTCGCTGCCGCGAGCATGGCATGCTGCATTTGCGTTGCTGTGGTTTTACCATCAGCAAAAAACTTTTGTGAAAAGCTGACACAGCCCATTTCCAGACTTTCTCGCATCAGGCCTTTAAACCCATCACCGATGATAAACTCCGTGCTTCCTCCACCAATATCCATCACTAAGCGGCGACTATCATCAAAAGCCAGCGAATGAGCCACGCCAAGATAAATCAGACGCGCTTCTTCTTCACCAGTGATAATTTCTATGGGATGGCCCAGAGCGAGACGCGCCTGACGTAAAAAGCGGCGTGAATTGTGAGCGATGCGTAAGGTGTTGGTACCCACGACCCTGACACTGCCATAGGGTAGGTCTCTAATGCGTTCACCAAAGCGTTCTAAACAAGCGATGGCACGTTCCTGTGCCTCGAGCGAAAGGTAATGATGTTTATCCAGTCCAGCACGAAGCTGAACCATTTCCCGGAGTCTATCCACCACTTGAAAGTGACCATCACGCATTCGGGCAATGATCATATGAAAGCTGTTGGAGCCCAGATCAACGGCCGCCAGCACATCTTGATTTGTTTCTTGCATAGCACCTGTCAGTTCATTTTTAGGTTTATTCTGCACTAGCTGATTGCTGGTGGACAATGTTAAATCGTTTTTTTCATAAAAAAGCCCGGTCTCAAATGCAGCCGGGCCTTTTGAAAAAGCGATAAAAACCATCGATTTTTATTCAATAACTTGGCCTTTAATCACTTGTTCGGCTTTTTCAATACTCAAGTGACGTACATCTTTACCTTCTACCAAATAAATGATGTGTTCACAGATGTTATTCGCGTGATCGCCAATACGCTCCAACGAGCGCGCAGACCACATCATATCAATCACACGCGTCACGGCACGATTATCTTCCATCATATAGGTCATGAGCTGACGAAGAATCGCCTCGTATTCCGCATCGACCTCGCGATCTTCTTTGGCGACACGCAAAGCCATATCGACATCAAATCGCGCAAAGGCATCTAATGCATCACGCAGCATGCCACGCACATGGTTACCCATCGCTTGCAGCTCGCGGTAATTATGTTTCGGACGATCCTTTTCAGACAGATTCAGTGCCATTTTGGCAATACGTACAGACTCATCCCCAATACGTTCTAAATCGGTAATGGTTTTTAATATGCCTGATACCAGGCGTAAATCCCCTGCCGTTGGCTGACGAAGTGCAATAATCTGAATGCACTCTTCATCAATGCTCACTTCCATTAAATTGACGTCTTCGTCATTGGCAATCACTTCACGAGCGATATCGGCATCACCTTTAATTAATGCTTCCATTGCACTATGAACTTGCTGCTCGACTAGACCGCCCATCGCTAACACGCGAGAACGGATATCCTGTAACTCATTCTCGAACTGTTGCGAAATATGTTGGGAAGTAGTTGTAACCATGTCTTCTCTCCTCAGCGCCGATTAACCATAACGGCCGGTAATATAATCTTCTGTTTGTTTTTTACTTGGGTTGGTAAAGAGCTCATCCGTGGCACCAAACTCAATTAATTCGCCCATATACATAAATGCGGTGTAATCTGAAACACGTGCTGCCTGCTGCATATTATGAGTCACGATCACAATCGTATACTTCTCCTTGAGCTCGTATATCAACTCTTCGATCTTCAAGGTGGAGAGTGGATCCAGTGCCGACGCAGGTTCGTCCAATAATAAAACCTCGGGCTCAATGGCAATCGCGCGGGCTATAACCAAACGTTGTTGCTGACCACCAGACATGCCCATTGCTGACTCATGCAGACGATCTTTGACTTCGTCCCAAAGCGCTGCCCCTTTTAATGATTTTTCCACTACCTTATCCAGGGTAGAGCGATCATTGACGCCTTGCAGTCTGAGGCCATACGCCACATTTTCATAAATCGATTTAGGGAATGGATTGGGTTTTTGAAACACCATACCTACCTGACGACGCAAATCTGCGACATTGACTGAGGGTGAATTAATTTCCATATCATCCAGTAATAACTTACCCTCCATCCGTACAGATTCAATCAAGTCATTCATACGGTTAAAACAGCGTAACAAGGTAGACTTACCACAACCACTAGGTCCGATAAACGCGGTGACACGGTTCTTTGGAATCTGCATATTAATGTTATGCAATGCCTGCTTATCACCATAAAACAGATTGAAATCTTTCACTTCCAGGCACAGTGTTTCATTGTCCAAGGTCACACGAGGACCGCGTTGCATCGATTCAATATCAATACCTCGTGATACGTTTTTCTGTTCTTTCACTGCTTCCATCGTTTAACTCTCACTTGCTTTATAAGTTTCTCGCAGACGATTGCGAATGCCAATCGCTGCCAGGTTCAGCACAACAATTATCAGTACCAATAAAAAGGCGGTGGCATACACCAACGGTCTGGCGGCCTCAACGTTGGGGCTTTGGAAACCCACATCGTAAATATGGAACCCCAAATGCATGAACTGACGATCTAAATGCAGGTAGGGCGCAATATTATCAATCGCTAATGACGGCGCCAGTTTGACTACGCCCACCATCATTAATGGTGCCACTTCACCTGCTGCTCGCGCTACGGCTAAAATCAATCCTGTCATCATGGCTGGTGCAGCCATAGGTAATACCGTTCGCCATAAGGTCTCAGCTTTGGTCGCACCGAGTGCCAGACTGCCTTCACGAATTGCTCTAGGAATACGTGACAAGCCTTCTTCTGTCGCCACAATCACCACGGGTACAGTCAAGATGGCTAAAGTCAGTGACGCCCATAATAAGCCAGGCGAGCCAAATGTGGGGGAAGGCAGTTTTGCCTGGAAGAAAAGCTCATCCACGCTGCCACCGATAAAATAGACAAAAAAGCCTAAACCAAATACACCGTAAACAATGGAGGGCACGCCGGCGAGATTATTCACAGCAATACGAATGAGTCGAACCACTGCGCCCTGTCTGGCATATTCCTTCAGATAAACAGCGGCAACGACGCCAAACGGTGTGACTAATACCGACATAATCATCACCATCATGACGGTGCCAAAAATAGCCGGAAAAATACCACCTTCCGTATTAGCCTCACGAGGTTCACCAGACACAAACTCCCAGGCATTATGGAAATATTGTCCCAATTTTTGCAGTGTTGTCATGGCGTTGGGTTTATAGGCCTGAACAATTTTTGCCATGGGAATGTCTGCTTCACGACCATCAGCAATCCTGACGGTAATCTGATCCCGGTTCAGTCCTGAATAGAGTTCATCCAGCTCCACACGGATTTTTGCATAGCGTGCATTGAGCTGTTGGCGCTCTTCTTCTATCTCTAAATAAGGCGCGCTACCTTTTTCAACCTCATTCAGTTCCAGACGTCGTTCATCAATCCGTAGCTCTTCAAGACCATGATTGATTTTGCCAATCTCCGATTTTTCAATCTCTTTTATCTTGCTAAATAAAGCATTGCTGCGTGCCAGTCGGGTCTGAAACTCATCCCACGCTTGTTCCCCCTCCGCGACGACCTCACCTTGTTGCTTTACATTCACAAGGTAGCCATAGAAATTACCCCACTCGCGGCGTTCTATCGACATCAGTCCCGCAGGTTTTTGTGTATCAGCTATCCAGGGATCGTTAATCCAGCGAAAGTCGAGCCCAAAAAAGTCACGGTTACCGATTTTTAATAAAGTACGATTAGCGGTTTCCTGGCCTTCGGGTAAATGCACACCAGATAGTGCTAACCGCGCTGCAGGCACAGTTTCATGATCAACCCGCTCCCCTACCAGCATGACTTTTTCTTCACCGGGTTCCACATAAGTCAGCTCAACAATATCTGCAGGCCAGAAATGACTTAATCCACGTACGGCGATAAGGCCAATTAACCCCACTACCATAACCAGACTGATACTGACAGCACCGGCGTTTAACCAAACCCAGGGCTTACCGCTATCAAACCAGATTTTCATTGAAGAACGTTGTTTCATTCTATTTCCTACTACAGCGAACTGTATTTATTACGTAAACGCTGACGCACAATTTCAGCAACGGTATTAAGAATAAACGTTGCTAAAAACAACACTAATGCCGCCAGGAACAGAACCCGGTAATGCGAGCTGGCGACTTCTGCTTCGGGCATTTCTACAGCAATATTGGCTGATAGCGCTCTGAAACCCTCGAAAATATTAAAGTCCATAATCGGTGTGTTACCGGTGGCCATCAACACAATCATGGTTTCACCTACAGCACGCCCCAGACCGATCATCACCGCTGAGAAAATACCAGGGCTGGCGGTCAGCAGCACCACACGCGTCATGGTTTGCCATGGCGTGGCGCCCAAGGCTAAGGAACCAATGGTCAGATGTTTCGGCACGCCAAAAATAGCGTCTTCTGTAATCGAAAAGATGGTTGGAATCACTGCAAACCCCATCACGAGGCCCACTACTAATGAATTTCGTTGGTCATAATCAATGCCCATCTCATTCAGGAACTGCGGCATATTGCCATCAAATAACCACAATTCAATTGCGCCACTCGATGCCATCGAGACATACCCCACCAGCAGCACGATAGGAATTAAGATCGCAGGCTCCCAACCATCCGGGATACGCTCACGCCAGCGCTTGGGAAGTTTCGTCCAGCCCCAGGCGGTGAGAATAATCATGACGGGCAACATAAACAGTAACGTAAAGACACCCGGTAATTGTTCTTCAACCAATGGTGCCAACCAGAGCCCCGCCAAAAACCCTAAAATAACGGTTGGCAATGCCTCCATAATTTCAATGGTAGGTTTCACAAAGCTGCGCATCCGGGGCGACATGAAATAGGCAGTGAAAATAGCGCCCATGATAGCGAGAGGCACTGCCACCAGCATCGCGTAGAAAGCAGCCTTAATGGTGCCAAAGGTTAACGGCGTTAAACTGAATTTAGGTTCGAAGTCATTACTGGCCGAAGAGGATTGCCAAATATATTCTGGTTTATCACGGCTTTCATACCAGACTTTCTCCCATAAGGAATGCCATGAAATATCAGGGTGTTCGTTATCAATATCCAGCAACCTTACATCACCGTTATCAGTGAAGCTGATAAGCCCATTGGCCCGTGGTGATAAAGCAATAACGGCATTATTATTAACGTATGGCTCAACCAATAGCGTACGATGAGCCGTGGTGTGGTAAATGCCTAAGTGGCCGCTTTCATCCAGCGTGACAAAACCTTTTCGGGCCTGTTCCGGTGCGATGGCAATAATCGGACTGTTTTGTTCAGCAAAACTCCGCACATTGTGTAAGGTGTAGTTATTGTCTTTATCCCTGACAGGAAACCATTGATCAATCTGACCGTCACTACGTCCTATCAATACTGAAATGCCACCTGTCAGAAATTCAAAGCTAGTGATATCAACCCCGGTCGGTACGGCTTTGATTTTCTGAATCAATCGGGGCTTATCCAGGTTTTGTACGTCGTAGTAATAAACAAACCCTCTATCATCCACCAAATAAAGTTCACGTTGATCTATATCGAGCTTAACGTTAGTCAACTGACTAGCGCCTTCTACGACAATCTCGTGCTTTTTCTCCGTGATAGTGAACTGTGTGTCATCAAGAAAATTAGCTTCTTTTTCGAAACGTTTTAAAACTAAGCGTTTGTCTTCAGTGTAAGCTGCAAAAGTCGTTTTATCTTCGTAACTCTGAACGGAAAGTAAATCAATTGCCTGACCTTGATCATCTATGAGGAGATGTTTTTCACCGAGCGGAAAAGTGATTTCAGGCACAATCACTCGCTGGGTTCCGGTTGGATACGTGACCTTATAACGCTCTTTGAACACTAAAGCATGGCCATCAGCAAAGCCATAACTAAACACTCCGGTAGTGGCTGCACCAGCACTGACACTACTGATTACTTTTCCTTGCAGAGGTAAGGTGACCTCGTTCATCGTATTGCCGTTTTGTGCTTCAAAAAAACGGACACCACCATCATCATTAACTGCCATGGCGACTGTGTTGTATTCATTCAAAGATAAAAACACGGGCGGCTTAGTATCGCTGTGATAGGTGGCTTCGGTGTTGAGGCTAGCACCTTGGAATAACGGCATCACAACATAAAGTAGATAGAAGAAAATCAGCACAATAGCGAGGATGACCGAAATACCACCTACCGCCACGCCATATTTAGCTACGCGGTCTTTGGTTTCACGCCAGGCACGGCGGCGCTTTGCTACTTTGGAGCCAGGCGCTGGTAATACACTATTCTCGACGGTTTGTTCTTGCATCTAGCCATACCACTTAAGTTTATTTTTTGCTTTCTTCATTGCTAAACATACTGATTTGGAGTGTATTTAGCGATAAATTTAGAAAAAACGCCCCGTAAAAACGGGGCGCTTCTCTCGTCTTAGCAAATGCTTGTTTTTATTGCAGCTTTTGCAATTCTTTTTCAACAACAGCATCTGGAAGTGGAATATAGCCATCTTTGACGACCACTTTTTGACCCACTTTAGACAGAATCATTTTAACGAATTCACGATCAATCGGCGCTAATGGTTTGTTAGGCGCTTTATTGATGTAAACATACAGGTAACGTGAAAGCGGGTATGAACCATTCGCTGCGTTATCTAATGTAGCCGGAATCATTTCACCGCCTTCTTTTTTCGCTAATGCCAATGCTTTAACGCCAGACGTTTTATAACCGATACCAGAGTAACCGATACCGTTCAGTGATTTAGTCACGCCTTGAACAACAGAAGCCGAACCTGGTTGTTCATTCACACTGTTTTTGTAGTCACCTTTACAAAGGGCGTTATCTTTAAAGTAACCGTAAGTACCAGAAACTGAGTTACGACCATATAGCTGAATATTACCTAAATCCTGACCTAACTGACTCCAGTTAGTGATATCTTCTGAATAACCACATGTACGTGTTGCAGAGAAAATCGCATCCACTTGAGGAATAGTCAGACCATCGATTGGGTTATCTTTGTGTACATACACAGCCAGCGCGTCAATAGCCACACGAATTGGCGTTGCTTTATAACCATATTTTGCTTCAAAAGCCGCGTCTTCTTTGTCTTTCATTTTGCGGCTCATAGGACCAAAGTTAGATGTGCCTTCAGTCAATGCAGGAGGCGCAGTTGAAGAACCCGCAGCCTGAATTTGAATACTGACATTTGGATATTCACGTTTGAACTCTTCAGCCCACATGGTCATCAGATTCGCTAACGTGTCTGAACCAACACTCGACAAGCTGCCTGATATACCACTCACTTTTTCATAGTCAGGTAAAGCAGGATCGACATCGCCCGCAAATGTCAGCGGCGAGAAAGCCATTGTCATTGCAGCACCTAGCAGAGCAAGGTTTTTCTTGAACATAGTGTTCAACTCCCAAAGATTAAAAGAAAAAAGCAACGTTATTAACGTAAGCGCTAGGTAGTATGAGTTTTTCGTGTGACAAGCATATGAAAGTAATATGACAACTGTGTTACAACGGCAATATTGTTTGCTTGCCAGTGACTTAGACCGGAATTTTCTCCACCGCAGATGTTTCAGGAAAACAGCACTTAAAACTGCTCCCCTTACCTAGCTCGCTGTTGATGATGAGCTTCGCACCGTGCCGCTGAAGCACATGTTTTACTATGGCAAGCCCAAGTCCTGTGCCACCGGCGTCACTACTTCGACCTTTATCAACACGATAGAATCGTTCTGTTAATCGCTCCAGATGATGCGCAGCAATCCCTTCACCTTCATCAGCCACCTCAATGCACACGCCATTGTCAGTTTCACACCAACTCAGTGTCACTGCGCATCCTGCTGGCGTGTATTTCACAGCATTGAAGACCAGATTTGATACTGCGCTGCGTACTTCGCCTAAATCACATACAAGCCATTTATCTGTTTCTAGGTTGAGGCTAAATTGATGGTCATGAAAGTGTTCCAATGCTTTGGCATCTTCGATAATTGAATGCAGTAATTTTTCTACATCCGTTGGCACTCTACGTAAGGACTTCTCCCCTGTTTCCAGTTGCGATAAGACCAATAAATCTTTGATCATCATATGCATGCGCTCACTTTGCTGGCGCATAGCAGGGAGGGCCATCTTCCACTGCTCCGAATCCGTGTCCTCTGTGAATGCTTCTAGGTATCCACGCAATACGGTTAACGGGGTTTTTAGTTCATGCGATACATTGGCAACAAAGTCACGCCGCATTCGCTGTAGCTTGATTGTTTGGGTGATATCACGAGCAATCAATAATCGGCCTGATCCCATGTAGTTGACTAATTTCACCTCTAGTTGAATATCTTCGTTTAGGGGTGATTTGACTGTTGCTGTGCCGCCCAGATGAATATGATTTTCCAGAAGCTGTTGAAAAGCAGGCTCGCGAATCAGATTATTAATCCTGACATGATTATCGCGCGGCCAGCGCACACCCAACAATTCCCGGGCGGCCTGATTAGCCCAATCCACCTCGCCATACTCTCCCAACACAACAATACCATCTGGTAAGGCAGCGGTAGCCGACTGAAACCGCTTGAGGTAGTCGGTCATTTTTTTCTTACGATTGCTGTTTTGTTGGCGCATTTGTTCTATTTGACGACACACATCATCAATTACGCCTTCCGCGCTGGGGGAGCGCCGCTTTTTAGGTTTTTGCAACCAATACCAGAGCTTGTACCAATTATGTTGCAGCCACAAAGCATAAGCCAAAGAGGCCACAAACATAAAAGCCATCATTTGACCAAACAAAAGTCCAACAAAACCTGCCAGACTGACAAGCGTTAGCAGTCGCCAATTATCCCATTGCATGATTCAGGTCGCTTAATCGACTGAAAAACGATAGCCAACACCTCTGACAGTCTGGATAAACTGGTCATGCCCCGTTGGTTCCAGCGCTTTACGTAACCGGCGAATATGGACATCGACTGTGCGTTCTTCAATGTATACCGTATCGCCCCAAACGTAATCGAGTAACTGTGATCGGCCATACGCGCGTTCAGGGTTTTTCATAAAAAAGTGCAGTAAACGAAACTCAGTTGGGCCTAACTCAACACGCACATCATCTACCGTCACCCGGTGACTTTTTGTATCCAGTACCAAATTCGCAAACTGTAACTTCTGAGCATCTTCATTTTCAGGTGGCAGGCAACGACGCAAGACCGCTTTGATGCGAGCAATCAACTCAGGGGAGAAAAAGGTTTGTTGACGTAATCATCAGCCCCTACCGCCAGGCCTTTGACCATATCTTCACTTTCACCTTTAGCGGTAAGCATAATGACTGGAATATTCGCCAGGAACTCATTTGCACGCAATCGACGAATAAATTCTATGCCATCAATGCCGGGTAACATCCAATCCAATAAAATCATGTCCGGTTGATCATTTTTTAAGACATCCAGACCTGACTCGGCATCACCTACTGAGACACAGCTCAGACCTGCTTGCTTAAGGGTAAACGACAACATATCTCTGATGGCAGCATCATCTTCAACCACTAATACGCTTGTAGCCATAATATTCGTCCAACTATTTGCTTCGATAATTAATAACTATCTTACCGCTGAATTATGACATTTTAGTAACAAGCGTGATTTTTATTGTCATAACAACGGATTAAACCCATCAAAAAACAAAAAAAGCCACAGATTCTTAACAGAAGCTGTGGCTATATGACAGTTTTATGTCAGAACATACATCCCTGTTTTAATTCATAATTCCTTTGATCATATAAAATAATGACGCCGATAAAACAGCTGCCGCTGGCACCGTAATTAACCAAGCTGTAATAATTTTTCTGACAATGTCACGTTTGACATATAAGCTTTTCTTTTCTTTCTTCAGCACTTTCTTCGCTTTTTTCAGCGTATCTTTTTCACGATCAATCGAGCTGTATAACTGCGTAATGCGCTGGTAGTCTGCGGCTGATTTTTGTTTTTTATCCAAAAGCATATTGAGCTCGCTACGTAAGGCACTCAATAAACGCTTCTCTTCCTGTATTTCTTGTTTATCTCGCTCAATTTCCTGCTTTAAACTACTCGATTTGTCCATCCATTCTCGTAAAAAACCGACCCCAAACACACCACCAATAGCAATATGTGTAGAGCTGACCGGTAAGCCAAGCTGGCTGGCAATAATCACTGTGATGGCAGCAGCCATGGCGATTGAAAAGGCACGCATTTGATCGAGCTCAGTGATTTCGCCGCCTACTGTGCGAATCAATCTCGGGCCATAGAGTCCCAAGCCAAGTGCAATACCAAAAGCACCTACGGCCATTACCCAAAAAGGTATACCGGCTTTAGCATTAATGCCTCCTGTCATTACGGCATCATGGATAGCCGCAAGCGGGCCAATCGCATTCGCAACGTCATTCGCACCATGCGCAAAGCTCAATAAGGCTGCGGCAAAAATCAGCGGAATAGTAAACAGGATATTGATGCTTTCACGATCATTGTTTAATTTCGGCAAACGACGGCGCAACGAGGCTTTGACTAGAAAAAATGAAATAATCGCCACAATCAAGCCGATGGTTGATGCTTGCAGCATAGTTGGTTTGTCAACGATTTCTACGGTGAAGAACCAGTCATTGATTAGGGTTAAGAATTTCGGCCATATATGCTTCAGCCCTTTTAACACCAAATACGTCACAAAAGCCCATGCCATTATCGAGACATAAACGGGCACCCATTTCAGTGATGCAGCTATTTTATTTTCTTGAAAAATAATGGTTTTTTTGATGGCAAATAAGAAGGCAGCAGCAACGACACCACCGATCACAGGGGATATGATCCACGATCCTACAATGGCGCCCATCGTGCCCCAGTTCACTATCTCAAATCCAGCGGCAGCTATACCGGCCCCCATTACCCCACCGACAATGGAATGTGTGGTGGAGACGGGTGCCCGAGCAAAAGTCGCCATATTCAACCAAAGTGCAGCCGCTAATAAGGCTGCCATCATGGCCCAGATAAAGGTGTCACTCTGCTGACCAAACTTATCGATATCGATGATGCCGTTTTTAATCGTAGAAACCACATCACCACCAGCAATGATGGCACCACTCGCCTCGAAGATCATCGCGATAATGATAGCGCCGGTCATCGTCAATGCTTTGGAACCAACCGCAGGGCCCACATTATTGGCTACGTCATTAGCACCAATATTCATGGCCATATAGGCGCCAAAAACAGTGGCTATCGCCAGAAAAAGATTATTAGGCACACCACCACTGGTGATGAAGCTATACCCTAATACGGCCACCATAAAAAAAGGGCCATGCCGATTCTGGTTAATTCGCCATGACTCTTTTTATAAGCCTGTTTTTCAATTTTATGGATGTCTTTGATTTCCACGATGATTCCGTTTTTAACGACCCAAAACGGCGCAATTATTACAGCAATGTGACACAAGGCATACCCCAAACAAGACTGATGTAACTATTGCCTGCTATGATTGTCTAGTTATACAACCTTCTGACAAGCATTTGAGACTGATGAAAAAATTTTTATTTTTTATACTTCTGTTAACTGTTTTTAATGCACATGCGCGCAGCAGCCTTTTTGATGGTCTAGGTTTAAGTAACAACGACGATGTACCACCGCTTGTAGAAGAGGCGTTTCAATTTCGAGCAGAAGTGAATGATGCCAACAGTATTTTGGCGCATTGGAAGGTGCTGGAAGGTAACTACCTATACCGCGATAAACTACAGTTTGATGTCATCGGCAATGACAAGATAAAGCTTGGCAACATCAGTTTTCCTGCAGGAGAAAACAAACAGGATGAGACCTTTGGTCTGGTCGAAGTTTATCATGACGCCCTATCTGTCATTATTCCGATAAAGCAACGACCTGAGGAAGCCGTGACCTTCACCTTGAAGGCCCTTTTCCAGGGGTGCTCTGAAAAATTTGGCATCTGTTATCCGCCTTCCGAACAACAAATTGACCTGGCTTTACCCGCCATAAGTGGCGCTGTAGAACAAGATATTCAAGGTATCAACCCGCCTGCTGCCAGCCAACTTACCGAGCAAGACCGTATCGCTCAAAAACTCGAGCAGGAAAATCTGGGGCAAATCATCCTTGGTTTTATCGGTCTGGGTCTGCTACTGGCATTTACACCCTGCATTTTCCCAATGATCCCAATCTTATCCAGCATCATTGTCGGTGAGGGAGAGCATATCACTACACGCAGAGCCTTCACCTTATCATTAGTGTATGTGTTGGCCATGTCTGTCACTTATACAATCGCTGGTGTCGTGACAGGCTTGTTGGGTGAAAATTTACAAGCGATGTTCCAAAACCCATGGATTATCAGCGCCTTTAGTGCGCTATTCGTTATCCTCGCTTTATCCATGTTTGGTTTATACGAACTGCAACTTCCTCACTCAGTACAGCATCGCTTACATCAACTCAGTCACAAACAACAAGGTGGCAAATTGATGGGCGTGGCCATAATGGGTTTATTGTCAGGCTTGATTGTTGGTCCCTGCCTGGCTCCACCGTTGGCCGGAACCTTAATTTTTATCGGACAGCATGCTGATCCTGTTCTCGGCGGTCTCGCCTTGTTCTCGCTCAGTATCGGCATGGGTATACCGCTTCTGATTATTGGTACCTCTGCCGGTAAGCTCCTACCCAAAGCCGGTAACTGGATGCTTTTTATCAAATCAATTTTTGGTGTACTGCTGCTCGGTTTAGCTATCTGGATGCTGGAACGGATCATTCCCGGCTGGCTGACCATGAGCTTATGGGGAGGCTTATTGATCGTTTCAGCTGTCTATCTTGGTGCATTTAACCGACTTGATATCGATGCAACAGATTTCAACAAGCTTAATAAAGGACTGGGCTTAATACTCTTTATATATGGCACATTGCTTATGGTAGGCGGTGCAAGTGGTAGTCAAAACGTTTGGCAACCTCTCCACGGCATAGTCAGTAGCTCAGGCAAATCAGCAGAAACTCAGCACCTTGCTTTTACTCAAATTGCTGATCTCGACGAGCTTAACCAACGTCTCGCATCCACAACACAACCCATAATGCTGGACTTTTATGCTGACTGGTGTACGGAATGCAAAACCATGGAAAGAACAACATTCCAAGATCCTGACGTGCTTGCAGCAATGAAAGGCTACACATTACTGCAACTGGATATGACAGAAAATACACAAGTGCATCAAGAAATGCTCAAAGCACTGCGTGTGTTTGGACCTCCCACCATGCTGTTTTTCGATAAAACAGGCCAAGAACTGTCACAACACCGACTTGTTGGCTTTGTGAAAGCCGACACCTTTTTAGACCATATTCGCCAAATGGCGAGTCAACCATAGAAATGCTCAGAAAGCCGTCTTTTCGGCGAAAAT
This sequence comes from Methylophaga marina, assembly GCF_030296755.1. NCBI lineage: Bacteria > Pseudomonadati > Pseudomonadota > Gammaproteobacteria > Thiotrichales > Piscirickettsiaceae > Methylophaga > Methylophaga marina. Next base: position 1,685,351 of record NZ_AP027741.1, on the reverse strand, counting down.
AGCAACAAAAAGCCGCTTTTTATTTCGACAAACTGGACATCATCAGTCTGCTGGTGCACAATTCCGCCTATTATCTTTGACCCTTAATTGAAGGATCGTAATGGCGAATATTGTTGTGCTTAACGGCCCCAATCTCAATCTGCTTGGGACACGCGAGCCCGAACATTATGGTGCAGATACGCTGGCCGATGTTCACCAACGCCTGGATGTCATCGCAAAAACAGCTTCACATCAACTCGATTTTTTTCAATCCAATGCAGAACACGAACTGATTAATAAAATTCATGCAGTTCAAGGGAAGGCTGACTTTATCATCATTAATCCAGCGGCATTCACACACACCAGCGTGGCTTTACGTGATGCTTTATCTGCGGTCAAAATTCCTTTCATCGAAGTACACATTTCTAATATTCACGCGCGCGAGACATTCCGCCATCACTCCTACCTGTCAGATATAGCAGTCGGTGTGATTTGCGGGCTCGGCACTCAAGGCTATGAATTAGCTTTGGCTGCCGCAATCAAACAACTAAACTCATAACGACTAAATATAAGGTTTTAGCATGGACATTCGTAAAATTAAAAAACTGATTGATTTGATTCAGGAATCTGACGTATCTGAAATTGAAATTTCAGAAGGTGAAGAGTCTGTACGCATTAGTCGTAATCAACATTCAGCTGCTATTTCTTACAGCACGCCAGCACCGACACACTATGCCGCTCCGGCTCCCGCACCAGCAGCACCTGCAGCCGCGCCAGCTGTTGCAGAAACAAGCAGCGCTGTAAATGAAGCCAATGCCGTGCGTTCACCTATGGTTGGTACATTTTATCGCTCATCTTCTCCGGAAGCTGCGCCTTTTGTTGAAGTTGGACAATCCGTTTCGGCTGGCGATGTCATCTGCATTATTGAAGCGATGAAAATGTTCAATCAAATCGAAGCTGATCGCAGTGGCACAGTAAAAGCTATTCTGGTTGAAAATGGTGATCCTGTTGAGTTTGATGAGCCACTAGTCATTATCGAATAACAGTAACGCGGGCTATTCGTTAAATAGCTATTGCTCACTCTGAATTGTGGATTAAACCAAATTATGATCGATAAAATTGTTATTGCTAACCGAGGCGAGATCGCCTTGCGTATTTTGCGGGCCTGTTGGGAACTCGGCATTAAAACAGTGGCGGTTCACTCAACTGTTGACCGTGACCTAAAACACGTTTTACTGGCTGATGAAACAGTATGTATTGGCCCTGCCCCGTCGAATGAAAGCTACCTGAACATTCCAGCTTTAATTAGTGCTGCAGAAATCACTGATGCCACCGCTATCCATCCAGGTTATGGCTTCTTATCTGAAAATGCTGACTTTGCAGAGCGTGTTGAAGAAAGCGGCTTTATTTTTATTGGTCCACGTGCTGAAACTATCCGTTTAATGGGCGATAAAGTGTCAGCAATCAAAGCCATGAAAGAAGCTGGCGTGCCTTGTGTACCAGGCTCTGATGGTCCGCTTGGCAATGACGATGAAACCAACTTACGTCTGGCTCGTGAAATAGGCTATCCCATCATAATCAAAGCCGCTGGCGGTGGCGGTGGTCGCGGTATGCGTGAAGTTCACAGCGAAGCACATTTACTTAACGCCATTGCATTAACTCGTAGTGAAGCGAAAGCGGCCTTTGGTAATGGTATGGTTTATATGGAGAAATTCCTGGAAAACCCTCGCCATATTGAATTTCAGGTACTTGCCGATCAACATGGTAATGCTATCCACTTAGGTGAACGTGACTGCTCAATGCAACGTCGCCATCAAAAAGTGGTCGAGGAAGCACCTGCTCCTGGTATCACCCCAGAAATGCGTGACCGCATGGGTAAGATCTGTGCGGAAGCCTGTGTACGTATTGGTTACCGTGGTGCAGGTACCTTTGAGTTTCTCTACCAGGATGGTGAATTCTATTTCATCGAGATGAATACCCGCATCCAGGTAGAACATCCGGTCACTGAACGCGTAACGGATGTTGACTTACTGGTACAGCAAATCCGTATTGCGGCAGGTGAGCCACTCTCTATTAAACAAGAAGACATTGTCATGCGCGGTCATGCCATTGAATGTCGTATCAATGCAGAAGATCCTCGTACATTTATGCCTAGCCCGGGACAAATAACCTCGTATCATGCACCAGGCGGTGCCGGCATCCGTATGGACTCTCATATTTACAGTGGTTATCGTGTTCCACCTAATTATGACTCGCTGATTGGTAAAATGATCGCCTATGGTAAAACGCGTGATATCGCGATTGCCCGTATGCAAACAGCGTTAAAAGAAATTGGTATTGAAGGCATTAAAACCAACGTTGAATTACAACGTGACATCATGGATGACACCCACTTCCAAACGGGTGGTACCAATATTCATTACCTCGAAAAGAAACTGGGTCTGTAATCACTATGGCCTGGATTCAGTTTATTTGTAACACCACATCAGACAAGGCAGATGCCTTGTCTGATGCATTTTCAGAGTGTGGTGCAGTCGCTGTCACATTTGAAGATGATGCGGATCAACCTATCTATGAACCAGATCTAGGGACGACCCCACTGTGGACAGCCACTCGGATTGTGGCGTTATTTGACGCTGAAACGAATCCAGATGACGTCGGCAATATGTTATCAACACTGATAACCGATCCGCCGTCTTATCGGGTAGAAGCTGTTGAAGACAAAGACTGGGAAAGAGAGTGGATGGATAACTTTCATCCTATCCAGTTTGGCGAGCGTTTGTGGATATGTCCTAGCTGGCATACCCCCCGCAGCTGATGCGGTTAATATTATGCTCGATCCTGGTTTGGCGTTCGGTACAGGTACACACCCCACTACCGCTTTATGTTTGAACTGGTTAGATCAGGCCGATCTTAAAGGTAAATACGTCATTGATTATGGTTGTGGTAGTGGCATTTTAGCGATTGCGGCAGCACTGCTGGGTGCTGAGCGAGTCATTGGTGTCGATACCGATCCTCAGGCGCTTGAAGCGACACGTGCCAATGCGGCGCGAAATGGCGTCGAAATCGAAGCCTATTTACCCGGCGATTGTCCGGATGAACCGTGTGATTTATTGCTGGCCAACATTCTTGCTGGTCCCTTGCAAACCCTGGCACCACTGTTTGCTAACCTCACCAAGCCCAATGCAGAGATTGTCTTGTCAGGCATCTTACAAGTACAAGCAGAGGAAGTATCTGAAAGCTATCAAGCCTGGTTTGATATGCAGCCAGCAGTTATCAAAGAAGATTGGATTCGATTAAACGGCACACGTCATGCTCGGTAAAACCATCGCCATCGGGCCATATCTCTTACCCAATAATTTATTTCTGGCTCCCATGGCAGGTGTAACAGATCGTCCCTTCCGCCAGCTTTGTCGTCGCTTGGGCGCTGGCATGGCTGTATCAGAAATGATTACAGCTAACAAAGCCTTGTGGGCCAGTAAAAAATCCTTATTAAGAGCGAATCATGCTGGTGAGCCTGAACCCCGAAGTGTGCAGATCGCTGGTGCCGATCCGGTCATGATGGCTGAAGCTGCAAAGCATAATGTGGATCAAGGTGCGCATATTATCGATATCAATATGGGTTGCCCTGCAAAAAAGTCTGTAATGTCATGGCGGGCTCGGCCTTGTTACAAGATGAATCCCTCGTTGCCAACATTCTTGAGTCAGTAGTGAATGCCGTAGATGTCCCTGTCACACTAAAAATTCGCACCGGCTGGGACAGAGATAACCGCAATGGATTAACCATTGCTCGAATTGCGGAACAATCAGGCATACAAGCCTTAGCCATTCATGGCAGAACACGGGCTGATGCCTACAAAGGCGAAGCCGAATACGACACGATTGCAGAAATAAAAGCCTCGATCACTTCAATCCCCATTATTGCCAACGGTGATATCGATTCCCCACTTAAAGCCGCTGAAGTCCTCAATAAAACAGGTGTCGATGGTTTAATGATTGGCCGGGCGGCACAGGGTAACCCATGGATTTTTAGACAAATTCTCCATTACCTTGAGCATAACAAACTGTTATCATCTCCTTCTCTTGCAGAGATTCGTCAGATCTTGATTGAGCATCTAGAAAACCTGTACGAATTTTATGGTGATTATTCAGGTGTGAGAATGGCACGCAAACATATTGCTTGGTATAGCAAAGGTTTACGTAATGGAAATGCCTTCCGTCAGGAAATGAATTTACTCGAATCGCCGCAGCAACAAGTAGACTTTACACGTCAGTTTTTTGATCAACTACAAGAACAACAGGATATACAAGCCGCATGACTCAACCGCTAGCCAAAGATAAAACAACATGCGCAGAGCTAGCTGTCGCGGCTGAGCAGACAACGGCGCCACTTAGTGTGTGTGTATCACGTGCTCTGGCCGATTATTTTGAGCAACTCGAAGGCCATCCTGCGGCCAATTTGTATGAAATGTTAATGACGGAAGTCGAAGTGCCTCTGCTTAAAGCAACACTAGAACATACCAATGGTAACCAAAGCCGTGCAGCGGAAATTCTCGGTATTAACCGTGGCACATTACGTAAAAAACTCAAGCAATACGGCTTATAAATCGATTTTTTATCTCCTGGAAGTGATTTTCAATGAATCAAATCAAACGTGCTTTATTGAGCGTATCTGACAAAACAGGTGTGCTTGAACTTGCCCAGCAATTAAACAAGTTAGGTGTAGAACTGCTATCTACTGGCGGTACAGCAAAATTATTAGCTGAAGCAGGTCTGCCTGTAAAAGAAGTGTCTTCACATACTGGCTTTCCTGAAATGATGGATGGCCGCATCAAAACATTACACCCTAAAATTCATGGGGGATTACTCGGTCGTCGTGGCAAAGATGATGCCATCATGACAGAGCATGATATCGCGCCGATTGATCTGGTTGTGGTCAATCTTTATCCGTTTGAAGCCACCATTGCGCGTGATGACTGTACCTTACCGATGGCCATTGAAAATATCGATATCGGTGGCCCAACCATGTTACGTGCAGCCGCTAAAAACCATGCTGATGTGACGGTATTGATTGATCCTGCAGATTACGCCAACGTTGTGGCACAAATCGAAACCAATGGTGGAGTAGATGATGCAACCCGTTTCGATTTAGCGGTTAAAACATTCGAACACACAGCCCATTATGATGGTGCTATCGCTAACTATCTGGGTAAATTAACGGGTGATGAAAAAGCCACTTTCTCACGCACCTTTAATAGCCAGTTCGTGAAAAAACAAGATATGCGTTACGGTGAAAACCCGCATCAAAATGCCGCTTTCTACACTGAAGCAAATCCTGCTTCAGGCACCATCAGTGCAGCCACACAGTTGCAGGGTAAAGAACTGTCATATAACAACATTGCCGACACTGATGCTGCGCTTGAATGTGTCAAAGCATTCCCAGAAGCACCGGCCTGTGTGATTGTTAAACATGCCAACCCTTGCGGTGTGGCGGTATCTGATAGCTTACTTAAAGCTTATGATTTAGCCTACGAAACAGATCCTACTTCAGCATTCGGTGGCATCATTGCATTTAACCGTCCATTAGATGCCGATACAGCAAAAGCCATTATTGACCGTCAGTTTGTTGAGGTCATCATTGCACCATCTATCACGGATGAAGCACAAGCCATTGTGGCGCAAAAAGCCAATGTGCGTTTATTAGCGTGTGGTGAGTTTGTCAGCAATACTGAAACGGGTCTGGATTACAAACGGGTTAATGGCGGTTTATTAGTTCAGGATCGTGATGAAGCGCTAGTACAAAAAGCTGACCTGAAAGTAGTCACAGAACAGGCGCCAACCGAAGAGCAAATGGCCGACTTATTATTTGCTTGGCGTGTGGCTAAGTTTGTGAAATCAAATGCGATTGTTTATGTTAAAAACCAGCAAACAGTGGGCATCGGCGCCGGTCAAATGAGCCGTGTTGTCAGCAGCCGCATTGCGGGTATTAAAGCGGAAGATGCAGGTCTGACTGTGCCGGGTGCCGTGATGGCGTCTGACGCATTCTTCCCGTTTAGAGACGGGCTTGATGCCGCCGCTGCTGCCGGTATTAAAGCGGTGATTCAACCGGGCGGCTCAATGCGTGATGACGAAGTCATTGCCGCTGCCAATGAACATGGTATTGCCATGGTATTTACTGGCATGCGTCATTTTAGACACTAAATACACGTGGACTTTTTGTGGATCGCGTTGAGGCTTATCGTTTATTCCAATCGCTAAATTATCAGCGCTTCCAACACTTAATCGAATTGGCGCCTGCTCGGCAGGCGTTAATTTTCCAATTACTGCCATTATTTCTACATATCAACTCCAAGCTATTGCCAGGGTATATTAGTGATGATGTGCCAGCCGGCTTACTTGATTACCGTCCTTCTCAGGATACGATAAGCCAAGCACAACAACTGAACCGTAGCTTTAGTCATCGTGCACGCGCTCTGCGTCGTTATCCATTGCGTGGTCTTTATCTTCTCCATCCTCATCACTACTTCAGCTACTCAGACAAAACCGAATTCGAATTATGGTTACTTTGCTCTGATTTATTAAGTATCGAACAACGACATCAACTGCAAAAAAGTTAGACGCCATCACTGAGTGGTGTGCAGAGAACGGATTGATACTGAATGCGCAATTAATCACCGAGAAAGCATTGACCAACGATACTGCGCTAACGGACTGGCAAAAGGAAGAATTCTATACGCAAGGTATAGTGCTGGCAGGTTGTGAACCATACTGGTGGTTGTTAACGCATGAAGAACAGACTGATCATCATCTCATTGTTGATGAGTTCAAAACCCAGGCTAAATTTAAACAATATAATCTCGTTGATTTTGGCCCAGCTGAATCTATTGATAAAAATGCCGTATTTAAAAAATCTTTCGAAGCATGTCAGCAATTTCTACTGATAGGTCATGCGACACTTGATCTACTCTATATTGCTCTATTGCTAGAACCAGGCAGATCATTGCCGACGTTATCTCACCTGTTAAAACAGACGATTTACCGTGGTGAGCAGGCTTTCACCGCACTTGATATCCAAGCCCTGAAATTGGCACTGATTGAGATCTATGCTACTGACGCCAATAAACAAATAGCTAGAGAAATAGTTTACATAGAAAGTCAGGAAGCACTCTCCATAGAGGTCAAACATCCTCCACACCTTTGGCGTAGAGAATGTGTAAAACAATTGACCAGCCAGTGGCAATGGCCAGCGACACAATTACAAAAGCTGGATACTCGTCGCCTGAATATCAACAATAGTCAGGCCTGGTTTGAAAACTTAGCTACTGTTGTTCAATCCTTGCTACAGGCTTTGCAGCATTATTGCCAATCTGAGCAATTGGATACCCATAATGAGACGGCGTATTTAAATCAGTTATACCGTTTACGTTTTCAACCGACAGGCAATCAAATCCCCATGTTGCCACGAGCTTTGCGTCCAGAACCGAGTGAGAACAGGTTATTTTTATACCGGTTCAAAGAGCAGCAGGACTGGTTACTCAGTCAGTCGCCACTCTCTGACAATGCCAGAACAGGTTTATATCAGCATCCTCAACTCATCGATGTCATAAGCTGGGCTATTAATCACCAGTTGCTTGCTAAAACCAATTGGCTGAGTGTGACAGATCAACATCAAAAGTATACGACCTCTGCCGTTATCGAAATGAGCAAGCACCTAATCAGTCAGGGTATGTCGGATTTAGATATTCCAACAGTTCGTACTACGGTGACTGAAATAGAAAGCATTGAACAGGTACTCGTCTTTCCTAACTTGGAGCAGCAACCAAGTAATAAGCTCTCGCAACAAGGGCTTCAGCTTTCCAGCAAACAGAATGATCCGCTCAACTACAGCTCTTTTAAAGAGAGTTTAATATTAAGTGTTGATTGTTTATTCATTTCCAGCCATGGTCAAATCTATAGTGGCTTCTATCAGGGCCAAACAGCCATTCTTGATTTGTTAACCAGTCTATTATTGTGGCGGCCAGCAAAGACACCGAAGATCAGTAGCTGGTGCCCAACACCTGGATTTGAAAAAGCCATAAACCAGCGCTTGGAAGCTTTACTGACTCAAGTCTGCCGACATTATCAACAGCACCCGGATCAGGGTAAGTTTTTGCTTAACCTGGCTGACCGTCCCTATCAACTTCAATGGCACGATGAGCAAGTTGAATATGTCAGACGTCCGTTATCACAGAGTTTTTGGCAACACCTTGCTGATAATACAACAATCTTCACTGCTCAGGCTTTGGATAGCTATCTCGATAAGGATCAACTTCTCAATACCCTGTTAAAGTATCAGTCAACAAAACAGGTCAGTATTTTTCTCTATCTTAAACAAAATACCGTGGTGTATTACCTCATAGATGAATATGCCAACCTTATTCGACAACAGGTTCAGCATCTCAGTGAATCCACACTTATGAGTCACCTCAATGTGTTTATCTCACACATTAAAACCGTGAATAAATTTGAACATATCCGCTTCTATTTGCTGAGTCACAGTCAGCAAGGCTGGAAAATCAATGCCATCGCCCAACAATCGACATCACAAGGATTTTTACCGGTACAAGTGAATATGGCCAGCCCAGCTTTAGATGCTGCCTGCACTATCATGTGTGGTAAAAAATGGTTCGAAGGGCTTGCAGACGATGAGGCATTATTTGATCAAGTACGCCAATTTATTCAAAGCTTAAGAAAAAATAACCAGAACTATCCTGTTTATATCAATCAGCTGCAATTTACTGATAACCATCCGTACCCAACGGCTATATACATCCAACAAAAGAGCCGTCTGGAACAACTTTTCAATCAATAATCGGTGATACAGACTTTCGCTTTGGCTTGGGCTCTTTTATCATGTTGGTCTTTATTATCGGACGACAGAGTAACTTATGATCAAAGTCGGCATTGTTGGTGGCACCGGATATACAGGTGTTGAACTACTCAGATTACTTGCGAATCACCCGGACGTATCACTTGAGGTTATCACCTCGCGAAGTGAAGCGGGCATGCCGGTCAGCGATCTCTTTCCTAACTTACGTGGTCACGTTGATATCGCTTTTTCAGAACCGGATCCTGATATTCTTGCTCAATGCGATGTCGTGTTTTTTGCTACACCACATACAGTGGCAATGGCTCTGGTACCCGAACTAATCAAACGACATACCCGAGTTATCGACCTGTCTGCAGACTTCAGATTAAATGATGTGGCTGTTTGGGAACAGTGGTACAACACCAAGCACACTTGTCCTGAGTTATTTGAACAGGCTGTTTATGGTTTACCAGAGTTAAATCGTGACAAGATTAGAAATGCACAATTAGTCGCTGTGCCCGGCTGCTATCCTACTGCTACTGAACTAGGCTTTTTACCATTACTGGAAGCAGGGTTAATTGACCCGATGCATTTAATTGCCGATGCCAAAACCGGTGTCAGTGGTGCTGGCAGAAAAGCAGCCATTCCCATGTTAATGGCAGAAACCAGTGGCAGCTTTAAGGCTTATGGTGTCAATGGCCATCGTCACTTACCTGAAATTCGCGAGGTATTGTCAGAGCATTGTCAGCGTAAAGTGGATTTGACGTTTATTCCTCATCTAGCGCCAATGGTCAGAGGTATTCATGCCACGTTATATGGTCGTCTAACGACACAGGATGTGGATATACAAAAAATATTTGAAGATCGTTACGCGAATGAACCATTCGTTGATGTCATGCCTCACGGCTCAATGCCGGAAACACGTAGTGTACAAGGTAGTAATGTGTGTCGTATCGCCGTTCACCAGCCACAAAATAGTGATACGGTGGTGGTACTTTCAGTCATCGACAACCTGGTGAAAGGTGCTTCAGGCCAGGCAATCCATAATATGAATATCATGTTTGGCCTTGATGAAAAAACAGGGATTAATGTTATTGCGATGATGCCCTGATGATTGATAAACCCTATGTAATTCATCATAGACGTCCTTATCGTACCTTGTTGATATTGCTAATAACTTTGGCAATATCAGCAGCATTACTGTGGTACTGGACCACGCAATGGCAGAATGAGCAAAATGCTCAAATCACTGCATTGAAAGAACAAAACGAACAGCTACACGCAGAAAACCAGAATTTACTCGAACAAAATAAGTTGCTCACCGCTCAGGTCAATGACATTTCAAGAATGCAGGCTATGCAGGATGCCACTGATTCGCAGCTTCAATCGAACTTGGAAAAACTACAAAATCAAGTTATCGAGTTGAATAAAGAATTATTGTTCTACCAGAATATTACCCAGGGTAATGCCAGTAGTGAACTTCAGATTCGTGAACTTCACCTGAGGCCAAATCCGGATAATCCAAGCCAGTATTTCTACCGAATTGTGATTACTCAAGGGAAAAAAATTTCCAAAGCCATTAAGGGTGATGTCTTGGTAGCGCTTCAATTCAATGACGATAAAGCCCCCCCGCTTAATCAACACACATGGGTTAAAGTTAAAACACGTGCAAGTGCTTGAAGGCACATTGAACATAGAACAGAATGAACAACCCAAAAGCCTGAAAATTGAGTTAAAACAAGGTAAAAAAACACTCACTACACGTACTTTTAACTGGGAAGTCACGCCGCCCCTGCCATAAACGAGGTTGATCATGTTTAAAAAAGATAAACCAAAAAAGAAAAAAACAACCACACGTATCGATACATTAATTGGTCGTGATACTCACATAAAAGGTGATATTCATTTCAGTGGTGGTTTACGCATTGACGGCAGTATTCAAGGTTCGATTATCGCCAACGAAGATTCCTCACTACTCACCATCAGTGACCAAGGTAAGATTGAAGGCGAGGTTCGCGTGCCTAATCTGATTATCAATGGCGAAATAAATGGCAATGTTTTTGCCTCCGAACATGTTGAGCTTGCACCAAAGGCGCGTATCAATGGCAACCTTTATTACCGCATGATTGAGATGGCAATGGGTAGTGAAGTGAACGGTCACTTAATTCGTGCTCAGGACGAAGAAGAAGACATACTGAACGTTGAGCATGAAGTATTTGATGAAAATGAGTCATTCCATCTTGAGCAAAAAAGCTAAATCTTGACTAATTTAGTCAGAATTGGATAATGGCTATTAATTAACCATTTATCGGAGTGATGACATGACAAGCGAAATGCCCAGCCCAATTATCTTTACTGAGGCAGCGGCAGCAAAAGTCAGCGATCTTATTGCTGAAGAAGGTAATGAACAACTCAAATTACGTGTATTCATTACTGGCGGCGGTTGCTCAGGCTTTCAATATGGTTTTACCTTCGAAGAAGATGTCAGCGATGGTGATACACAAGTTGAAAAAAGCGGTGTCACTTTGCTTATTGATCCAGCCAGTTATCAATACTTGGTTGGCGCAGAGATTGATTACACAGACGGTATTGAAGGCTCTCAATTTGTTATACGTAACCCCAATGCCACAACAACTTGTGGTTGTGGTTCATCTTTCTCACCATAGAAACGAATTAAGCCCTGAAAAAAACCGATGCTTAGACATCGGTTTTTTTGCCTGCAGAGTTGCCTAAGGGTAATTGCTTCATTATGCTGAAATGAAGCTGATATAAGGACAAACAATGATTTCGAAATGGCGATGGTTGTTAACTCAACTAACGAGAACTTTATGGTTGAGGGCATCACTATTCGCTGTACTCGCCATCGTAACGGCACTCATTGCCATTCCTGTGCAGTCTTTAATTGAGAGTCCACTACCCTTTGAAATTGGTTCGGAAGCCGTCCGTGGCATTCTCAATATTCTGGCTTCCAGCATGCTTGCCGTGACCACCTTTTCCCTCAGTGTCATGGTCTCTGCCTATACCGCTGCAAGTTCAAGTGCGACACCACGAGCAACGCAATTGGTCAGGCAGGACTCAACCACACAAAATGTGCTGGCCACCTTCATTGGTTCTTTTTTATATAGTTTGGTCGGTATTATCGCGTTAAGCACTGATGTATATGGTGAAAATGGACGTTTGATTCTCTTCACCGTCACTATCGGCGTTATCATCCTCATCGTTGTCACTATACTACGTTGGATTGAACACCTATCATTGTTAGGCCGGTTGAGTGAAACCACGAATCGTGTGGAAGATGCTCTCACCCAAGCCATGAAACAGCGTATTGACTATCCATGTCTTGGTGCAAAACGCTTAGATAAAGAAAATCCACCTAAGAAAGGCAAGAATGCAGTTTATATTAACAAGGTGGGATATATTGAACACATCGATTTAGGCGGATTAAATCGTTGTGCCGAGTCTAATGAAACTGAAATTTGTTTATACATCGAGCCTGGGCATTTTGTTCATCCCGGTGAAGCTGTCGCTTATTATGATGGTAAACAGTCTGATTCAATTGATGAAACCGTCATCAAAGCCCTGTCCATTAATGACTTGAGATCATTTGATCAGGACCCCCGCTTTGGATTCACCGTATTAGCTGAGATTGCATCAAGAGCCCTGTCTCCTGCTGTTAATGATCCTGGAACAGCCATCGATATATTGAGTCGTGCTGTGAGAGTACTATCACTCTGGTGTGATCATAAAAAACTTGACGATTCAAATGACAATATTGCCTACCCTTATGTACGCATGCCGGAAGTCAAACTCGATAGTTTATTTGACGATATATTCCTCCCCATCAGTAGAGATGGTGCTGGTATGCTGGAAATTCATCTACGCCTACAAAAATCATTACTCGCTTTAAAACAAATCTCCCCTGACTGCTTTGCAGAGTGTGTTGAAAAGCACTCTGATCTGGCCTATCAACGTGCTCTATTAGCATTAGAGCTCGATGCTGATATTGCGCGTTTACAAAATCTCCGTAACGCGGTCAAATCTGAATAGTTAGATAAGCATCACAAAATGACACTTTACTAAAAAGGGTTTTACCCATAAAATGAATGAACGTTCATTCATTTTATGGGTAAAACTCATGTGTGCATCCTCATCAAAGGATAAACATCAAGCCATCTTATCGGCAACGCTAAAGCTATTAGCTACAAAAGGATTCCATGGTTTTTCTATAAAGCAGCTTGCCGCAGAAGCCGGGGTTGCGGCAGGTACTGTGTACCTGTATTTCAAAGACAAAGATGAGTTAATCGTCAGTTTACACAGCAACATCATTAGCACAGTCGCAGACGCTATTTTTGAGAGTCACGATACCACTCTGCCACTAGAGCAACAGTATCGGGAGCTATGTATACGGCTATGGCAATTTTTTCTAAATAATAAGTGCATGACTTTGTGTAAGCCTCAATTCGATCACCTGCCTGAAAACGTACTGGATGATCTTTATGAAGACACTTGGCGTCAATTACAGCCACTTTCTGACTTATATGAACAAGGTCGTAAACAAGGCATCTTGAAAAATTTACCCAATGACGTACTGAGCAGCTTTGGTATAGAGCCCTATGTCAACCTTGCAGGGCAACAGCTTCGAGGCACTATCAAAATATCCCCGGATGATCTGAATACCATGTTGGATGCTTCATGGAATGCCATATCAACGTCAAAAATTGAGACTCAATAATGGAGTTATTAATGAAAATCTCACCTTCTTTTCTTCGTGTCATAACATTGTCTGTATTGCTTGTATTAACAGCATGTCAGTCTGACCAACAACAGCAAGCTGGCCAGGCAGGCCAGAAGCAAACCAGTCATGTGGATGTGGTCACGCTGGCACCACAAAAAGTAACATTACGCAGTGTATTACCTGCTCGGACTACAGCTTTCAGACAAGCTGAAGTCCGCCCACAGGTGAATGGGATTATCGAGAAACGTCTTTTTGAAGAAGGCGCTCAAGTAAAAGAAGGTCAGCAGCTATATCAAATTGATGCCGCTTTATATCAAGCTGAGGTGGCCAATGCTAAAGCACAATTAATGCGAGCCAAGGCTGCTTTCCAGACAGCGAAGTCTAAAGAAGCCAGATACAAAAATCTGCTTGCTGATAATGCCATCAGTCAGCAAGATTACGATGATGCCTTAGCCACTTATCAGCAAACAGAAGCGGATATCAAAGTGCAGGAAGCCACATTAAAGACGGCAGAGACCAATTTGAACTACACTCATGTCTATGCTCCCATATCAGGTCAGATAGGTAAGTCTAACTTCACTGAAGGTGCCTTGGTAACCGCACAACAAGCTGCTGTATTGACCACCATCAACCAGCTCGACCCAATATACATTGATATTTCACAGCCATCGAAACACCTACTGGATTTACGTAAGCGAATCATTGCCCGTCAGATAAACAAAGAGAAAGCCCCTAAAGTCACTCTGACACTGGAAGATGGCAGTCCTTACTCAGAAACTGGCACCTTACAATTTGCCGAGGCCAATGTAGACCCAACTACAGGTGATGTGGTATTGAGGGCCATTATGCCAAACCCAGATAAGCTGCTCTTGCCCGGCATGTTCGTGAAAGCCACGATTGAAGAAGGGAAGCTGGACAACGTCATCCTGGCACCACAAAAAGGCATCACGTTTGACCGTGAAGGTAATGCCACGGCTTTGGTGGTCAACAAAGAAAATAAAGTAGAGCTACGTCAACTGGAACTGGACAGGGCTATTGATGACGACTGGATTGTGAAGTCAGGACTCATTGCCGGCGATCAAATCATTGTTGAAGGCCTGCAAAAAGTCGCACCAGATGCACCAGTGAAGATTGATAACAATACCTTACAAACGGCAGGTAACGGAGCGTAATCATGGCTAGATTTTTTATTGATCGCCCTGTTTTTGCCTGGGTAATCTCCATCATTATTATGTTGGCAGGGATAATTTCCATTGTTCAATTACCGATATCCCAATATCCGACGGTCGCCCCACCCTCAGTAGAAATCAGTACTGCCTATCCTGGTGCTTCTGCTAAAACGGTTGAGGACACCGTTATTCAGGTGATCGAACAAAACCTAACGGGGATTGATAACGTTCTCTATATGTCAGGCACCAGTGACTCCTCAGGTGCAGGCTCCTTAACGGTCACCTTTAATCCCGGAACCGATGCCGATATTGCCCAAGTACAGGTTCAGAACAAACTCCAATCTGCCATGCCGTTGCTGCCCCAAGCCGTGCAAAACCAGGGTATTGAAGTCACTAAGTCAAGTGCGGCGTTTTTGATGGTGCTTGGTTTTTATTCTGATGATGGCAGCATGGATAAATACGATATTGCTGACTATGTTTCGGCTAATATTAAAGATCCATTGAGTCGTATAAATGGTGTGGGTCAAATTCAGGTCTTTGGATCACAATATGCCATGCGCATCTGGCTTAACCCCGATAAATTAGCACATTACAAACTGACGACGACTGATGTAACCAGTGCAATCAGTGCCCAAAATGTGCAGATCGCCGCCGGTGAACTTGGCGGTGCACCTGCCGTAAAAGGGCAAGAGTTTAATGCCAGTATTATTGTGCAGACTCAACTGGAAACACCGGAACAATTCGGCCAAATCATCTTGCGAGTGAATGAGGATGGATCACGTATCAAACTGTCTGATGTGGCTCGTATTGAATTGGGTGGTGAGAATTACCAATTTGAAACTGAATATAATAGACAACCCGCTGCCGGTATTGGTATTAACTTAGCTTCAGGCGCAAATGCGCTGGAAACAGCCCAAAAAATTCGTGAGCGTATTGACGAATTATCGCCTTATTTTCCAAACAGCCTACAAGTGGTTTATCCCTACGATACGACACCTTCGGTCAGAATCTCTATAGAAAATGTTATTCACACCTTAATCGAAGCGATCGTTTTAGTGTTCCTGGTGATGTATTTATTCTTGCAGAATATCCGGGCCACGTTGATTCCGACTATTGCCGTGCCAATTGTTTTGTTAGGTACATTTGCTGTGCTGTTCGCCTTCGGTTTCAGTATCAATACATTGACGATGTTTGCCATGGTGTTAGCGATTGGTTTGTTGGTTGATGACGCCATCGTTGTGGTAGAAAACGTAGAACGGGTAATGCATGAGGATGGGCTATCCCCTCGTGAAGCGACCCGAAAGTCGATGGATCAGATCACCAGTGCTTTAGTCGGTATTGTCTTGGTACTCTCAGCAGTATTTATACCAATGGCCTTTTTTGGTGGTTCGACCGGTGTTATTTACCGACAGTTCTCGGTAGCGATCGTCTCTGCCATGGCCTTATCGGTACTCGTCGCACTAACACTGACACCAGCCCTCTGTGCCACATTACTCAGAGCAGGCGATGACGAACACAATGATAAAAAAGGGTTCTTCGGTTGGTTTAACCGCAACTTCAACCGGGCAACAAATAAATACCAAAGTTCTGTCGGTCACATGATTCACCGTACTGGCAGATATATGGTGATCTATTTATTGATCGTAGGTGTATTGGCGGTTTTATTCACCAAGCTTCCGACCTCTTTCTTACCTGAAGAAGATCAGGGCACGATGTTTACTTTAATGACATTACCAGCCAATGCATCAAAACAACGCTCAGCTGAAGTGATGAATAAAATTGAAGACTATTACCTAGATCAAGAGAAAGACAGTGTGAACTCCGTTTTCTCGATCATCGGCTTCAGTTTTGCTGGTCGTGGCCAGAATAATGGTATGGCCTTCACCGATATGAAACCTTGGGATGAACGTCCCGGTCAGGAGTTGAGTGTGCAAGGGGTCGCTGGACGCGCCTTTCAATATTTTGCGTCCATTAAGAATGCCATGATTTTCCCCATCATTCCCCCATCTATCACCGAACTGGGTAATGCCAGTGGTTTTGATTTACAGCTAAAAGATGTGGGTGGCCAAGGCCATGCTGCGTTGATGAATGCCAGAAATCAACTACTGGGTATGGCCGCACAGGATCCACGCCTAACCGGTGTCAGACCGAATGGTCAGGAAGATACACCGCAATTCAAGATTGATGTGGACCATACCAAAGCCGCGGCATTTGGAGTGGACTTAAATCAAATTAACCAAACCTTTAATACCGCTTGGGCATCTACCTATGTTAACGACTTTATTGATAATGGTCGTGTCAAAAAAGTCTATGTACAAGGCGATGCACCTTATCGGATGATGCCTGAAGATGTCTCAAAATGGTATGTTCGTAATGATGATAATGAAATGGTATCACTGGGTTCTCTGTCTGAAGGGCGTTGGATATATGGCTCACCGAGACTTGAGCGCTACAACGGTGTCTCTTCAGTGAATATTCAAGGTGAAGGCGCGCCAGGTGTCAGTTCAGGTGATGCGATGAAAGCCATGGAAGAGTTAGTCGCCAAGCTTCCCTCCGGCTTTGCGTATGAATGGACCGGACAGTCCTATCAGGAGCGTGAATCCGGCGATCAGGCACCGCTGCTCTATGCTATCTCTATTATGGTTGTGTTCTTATGCCTGGCAGCCCTCTATGAGAGTTGGTCGGTGCCGTTCTCAGTACTGATGGTTATACCATTAGGTATTATCGGAGCGGTGCTATTCACCATGGCGCGCGGCTTATCAAATGATGTGTACTTTCAGGTAGGCCTGCTAACCACGATTGGTCTCGCATCCAAAAATGCGATTCTTATTGTTGAGTTTGCAAAAGCACTGTACGAAGACGGCATGTCATTAATTGATGCCACGATGGAAGCGGTCAGAATGCGGCTGCGTCCTATCATCATGACATCACTTGCTTTCATGTTGGGTGTGTTACCCCTCATGATCGCCACCGGTGCAGGTTCTGGTAGTCAGAACGCTATAGGAACCGGTGTTTTTGGTGGTGTCTTCACTGCTACCGCTTTAGCGATATTCTTTATACCTGTCTTCTTTGTTGTGGTATTTAGTCTGCGAGAAAAACTCACTAAAAAATCATCACATGATGAAGTGAAAAGGGCCTAATTATGATGAAACCTCTTAAATTATCGATAGCGATTTCGACAATATTAACGATATCGGCTTGTTCACTCATGCCAGATTATCAAAGGCCTGAGCCAACGATTGCTATCGCCAATCAACAAAAGGAAAGCACGCTTAATGTTGCAGAGCTTGGCTGGCGCGATTTTTATCTTGATCCAAAACTGGAGCAGTTAATCAGCAAAGCCCTGGCAAATAATCAAAATCTGAGAGTCTCATCACTCACAGTTGAACAATTACGTGAGCAATTTCGTATTCAGAAAGCGGCAAAATTACCCACGGTCAATGCAGAAGGCTCAGTGACACGTCAGCGTACGCCAGAATCATTAAGTGGCATAGGTCGTAGTGGCATTACGGATACCTATAGTGTTGGACTGGGTATATCTGCCTGGGAGCTCGATTTCTTTGGCCGAATCGATAGCCTGTCAGAATCAGCTTTACAACAGTTTCTGGCATCTAAATCCGCCCGTGACAGCATGCAATTAACCCTGATTGCGCAAGTGGCTGATGCCTGGTTTAGTTGGTTAGCAAGTGATGCTCAACAGCAATTATCATCTGAAACCCGTGAAGCACGTGCTGAAAGTTATCAACTGATCGAAAAACGTTTCAATAGTGGATTAGCTTCTGAGCTCGATGTCAGACAAGCTGAAACAGCGTTACATGAAGCAAGAGTTCTGGAAGCCCAATATAAGCAACAAGCCAATCAGAACTTCACCAATTTACAACTTCTGGTAGGACAAACTTTAGACAAAGATGAGTGGAAAAAAGACTGGTATGAAATAAAGACACTGCGAGATATTCCTGCCAACCTGACTTCTGATGTCTTGTTATCACGTCCTGATGTGATGCAGGCTGAATCCATCATCAAATCGGCTAATGCTGATATTGGTGCAGCCAGAGCAGCATTTTTCCCACGTATCAGTCTCACCACCTCCCTTGGGTTTGGGGGAACGAGCTTTGGTCAACTAGGCGAAGCATCAAGTCGTCAATGGGCAATCGCACCACAGTTCACCCTGCCTTTACTTGACTGGGGTGTGAATCAGGCCAACCTGAATGTGGCCGAATTACAAAAAGATATTAATATCGCCCAATACCAACAAGTGATTCAAGAAGCCTTCAAAGAAGTCCGTGACGAAATGGAAGCCCGTTATACCCTAGATGCTCAGTTGGATGCGCAGAACGATCTCACTGCTTCCACCAAACGCAGTTTAGAATTAGCGCGATATCGCTTTAACGCTGGTATAGATAGCTATCTGGATGTATTGGATGCACAACGGAGCTCTATTAACAGTGAATTAAATCAAATTGATACGCGTCTGCTGAGGCTTCGTAATCAATTAACACTCTATAAAGCTTTGGGTGGTGGTTTGTATGAAGAGACACCCACAGCCGCCCCTTCACAGAATTAATTTTGTGTCCGTCAGCAGCTTAATTTAAGCTAGCTATATTTCATCAAGCAAGGAGAAAAGAATGGACTTACAAGTAGGTGGCATATTAGGTCTGATTTGGTTAATCATTGTTATCTGGGCCATTATCCAGGTAGCCAATAGTCCTGCTGGCGGTGGTGCAAAAATCTTATGGATTCTTATCCTGTTGTTATTCCCTGTGCTAGGTCTATTAATATGGTTCTTACTTGGACCCAAAAGCTAGACTAGACCATTTCAAATAAAAAAGGGGCTCAATGCCCCTTTTTTAATACATGCGCTTAGCCTAAGTGATCTTTTAGTAATTCTGGCTGACGTTCAGGTGTGAAAATCTCAATCCAGTAACCATCTGGATCTTGAATAAAGGCAATGCCTTTCATCTTGCCATCATTCGGTTTCTTCACAAACGGCACACCGAAGGATTCAAATCGCTCACATGACGCATCAATATCTGGCACAGCAAAACCGATATGGCCAAACCCACGCGGATCACTATTGCCATTGTGATAGCTAACCTCGTCGTTATCTTCATCACCCCAGTTATGTGTTAGCTCTAACATGGCAGGCATGGCAAATGTTTGTTTGATACGCTCATCGTTATCCGTTGAAATCGCTTTCACTTGTTCAGGTGATAATGCCGCCATAAAGTACAAGGTAAACTTCATCTCTGGAAAATCAAATCGTTTCACTAAGGTCATCCCCATCACTTCAGTGTAAAACGCCAGAGTGCGTTTCGGGTCTTTGATGCGGAACATGGTTTGATTAAATACAAAATCATGGGTGGCGGGATCGTGTGTCTCGCTTACCCCTTCAGCATTGTCAAAATGACGACTCATTGTGCTCTCCTTAATGTAAAACAGATAAATTTATGACCATTCTTATGACGATGGCTCACTTAGTATTGAAATAACGCTGACTTTCTTCTTTCACGACTTTCGACAGCAATAAAATCCCGATAAGGTTTGGAATGGCCATTAAACCATTCATCAAATCGGAAAAGTCCCAGACAAACTTCAACTCCCGGGTAGCGCCAACAATGACTGCAGCCACAAACACGACACGAAAGACGATAATGGCTTTCTCACCCAGTAAATATTCCAGTGCTTTTTCACCGTAATAGCTCCAGCCAATTAAAGTGGAGAAGGCAAATAGAGCCGTGGCTATCGCGACGATATACGTGCCCGTCATACCTAATGTTTCAGCAAAGCTGACACTGGTTAAGATATTAGCTTTCACCCCATCCTGCCAGGCTGTGGCGGTTAAGATTACCAGCGCTGTTGCAGTACACACCACTAGAGTATCAATAAAGGTCTGAGTCATAGAAACCAATGCCTGTTTCACCGGATCATTCGTCCGGGCTGCCGCCGCAGCAATGGGGGCTGAACCCAAGCCCGATTCATTCGAAAACACACCACGTGCCACACCATAACGAATCGCCGCCGCGACAGCAGCACCGGCAAAACCACCGCCAGCCGCAATCGGATTAAATGCATGCCAGAAAATTAAATGAAAGGCCGCTGGCACTTCGTCAATATTGATCCCGATAACCGTAAAAGCAGCGCCCAAGTAGGCCACAATCATAAAAGGTACTAGCATTGAGGTGAAGCGCCCAATTGAACGAATTCCGCCGATTAATACCAAACCGGTTAACACCATCAGCACAAATCCGGTTGTGCTGGTCTCCACGCCAAACACTTGCTCTACAGCAGCAGCCGCTGAATTTGCCTGGGTCATATTGCCGATACCAAACGCAGCACCGATGGTGAAAACCGCAAACAAGCTGCCAAGCCATGGCAAGCCCACACCTTTTGAAATGTAGTACATCGGCCCACCACGCATACCGTTTTCACCTTCTTCACGATATTTCACGGCCAGCATGGCTTCGGCATATTTGGTCGCCATCCCCACAAGTCCTGTCACCCACATCCAAAACACGGCACCGGGCCCACCTAAAGAAATCGCTGTCGCCACGCCAACAATATTGCCGATACCCACCGTAGCGGCGAGAGCAGTAGTTAAGGCAGCAAAATGACTGATATCCCCATCAGCTTTATCTTCTTTGTGAAAGACAAGCTTCAGGGCATGACCTAATTTTCGGAACTGTAAGCCTCTTAAAATGACGGTTAAATATAAACCGGTTCCAACCAGCAATATCAGCATGGGCGGCCCCCAGACCCAGCCTGAGAAAACCGATACCCAGTGTGAAAGAAATTCCATGTATATCTAACCTGTGAGAAGTGATAAATGCTTTCGAAGTTATGTGAGAAGCAGACCGCTGTCAAACTTTAAGAACAATCAATCTATCAACGGTATAACTCAGCTCATGAAACTGTTTTAGATTTCAGAATAGAAGCCCCAGCCTCTCTTGACAAACTCAAGGTATCGGCAATTGAAATTAATGCCAACACAGCAATGATCCAGAAAGCTAACTGGAAATCCTCAGCCCCTGTTTCCACCAGCGTGGTTCCATGTAATAACCACATCGAAAAAACCAAGACCAGAGCAGCAAAAGCAATACCGATACCTCTGCTCATTTGTTGCAGCACAGAAAACAACGTGCTGGCATCACGCATTTGCTGCTCACCTACATCAGCAAAACCAATAGTATTGAGTGCAGTGAAATGCATGGATCGGTTAAGACCACTGATAAATAACACCAATACGATTAACCAGTGAGGTGTATTGACAGTAAACATGGCCATCGCGGCGAAGCCGACTGACACCATCAGTCCATTGACGAGCAAGACTCGACGGAAACCAAAGGTATTCATTATCCAGGTGGTGGCTGGTTTCATGCAGAGGTTACCAACAAATAACCATAACAACAGTGTCCCCGCATCGACGGGCGACATACCAAAACCCAATTGAAACATCAGAGGTAATAAGAAAGGCACTGAGGCGACAGCAATACGGAAAAACGAGCCTCCCACAGCCGTTATTCTGAACGTTTTTATCGTTAGAGGGCTCAAGCTGAATAAAGGATACTGACTACCCAGCAAATGCTTAACAGATAAAGCCAGCAAGATAATGCCAACAGTAATGAAACTCAGGCTATAGGCCATACCGATTCTGCCAGCACTGAGACATTCCACACCGGCCATAAATAGTCCGAAACCGCTCCCAGTCATGAAAAAACCACGGACATCAAAAGGTTCTTTTTGCCTAACAGGCGTTGATTGGGGTTGAATCAAAAAATGCGTAATAACTAAGATCAATAATCCAATCGGAATATTAATCAGAAAAATCCATTGCCAACTCCAATGTGTGGCAATCCATCCTCCTAAAAACGGGCCCAACACAGGACCAAATAGGGCCGGCCAGGTCAGAATCGCCACCGCTTTGACTATCTCGCTTTTTGGCGTATCTCGCAAAACAACTAAGCGACCAACCGGCACCATCATGGCCCCACCGAACCCCTGCAATACCCTCGCCGCCGTAAAACTCAATAAGTCTGTACTCAATGCGCATAACACAGAAGATGTGATAAACATCAGTACAGCAAAAGAAAATACTCGTCGGGCACCAAAACGATCAGCCGCCCAACCACTTAGCGGCATAAAAATAGTTAATGCCACAAGATAAGCCGATACCCCCACAGATAAATGGGCTGCTGCAATATCAAAATCCTTAGCGATCGCCGGCAAAGCGGTAGCGATTATCGTGGCGTCTAACGTTTCCATAAAAAACGCCGACGCCACTAATAATGCAATCGCTATTCGTCTGTTGATTAGAATGGGCCCTAACTGCATGCCATGACTGTCAGTTACACAATATCGTCTACGACACCACCATCGACTCTGAGGGCAGCACCACTGGTCGCCGATGCTTGCTCAGAGCAGACATACACCACCATATTGGCCACTTCTTCTACCGAAGCAGGTCGCTGTATGACTGAGCTCGGTCTGGCTTCCATAACAAATGATTGACCGACTTGTTCATATGACTGGCCTGTTTTTTCTACTTCATCAGCTATCATCGCTTTAAAGCCGTCAGAAAGAGTCGGTCCAGGCAGCACACTATTCACTGTCACGCCACTTCCTGCTACACGTTTGGCAAGACCACGAGACAGTGATAACTGAGCCGTCTTTGATACTCCATAATGGATCATGTCATCAGGAATATTGCGAGCAGACTCTGACGAAATAAACACAACACGTCCCCATTGTTTTTTCTGCATTGCTGGCAGATAGGATCGTGACAATCGCATGCCGGACATCACATTGGTTGCCCAATACGTATCCCAGGTTTCATCATCTGTCTCAAAGAAGTCCGCTGGACCGAAGATACCCGCATTATTGACTAGAATATCGACTTCCGGCACAACATTGACAAGTTGTTGACAGCCAGTCGCAGTGGATAAATCAGCCGCAGCAGGAATAAGTTTGGCTTCGGGCAGTTGTTGTTTGATACGCGCTATCGCCTTCTCTACACTCTCATCACTACGGCCATTGATAACGACCTCTGCTCCAGACTCGGCTAAGCCAGATGCAATGGCAAAGCCTATGCCTGCCGTTGAGGCTGTGACTAATGCTTTTTTACCGTTGAAATCGATTTTCATCATGCTCTCCTTATGAGTTATTTGTGTCCATTTTAGGTGAGCGACAATATTGATTAAATAGATATAATGTAAATTCACTATTTCTGATTAGTTAACAATGAAACGTATTGATGATCTGCTTGGATTAAGAGTATTTGAGAAAGTGGTCACACTCGGTAGCCTGACAGCCGCCGCCCAAGCCTTAGGCATCTCGCTCGCTGCCGCCAGTAAGCGACTGAGTAAGCTTGAGCAGTATCTGGGTGTACAACTGATTCATCGCAGTACGCGACGGTTATCAGTCAGTGATGAAGGACAAACGCTTTATGTTTATGCACAACGGATTGTGTCGGAATTAGAACAGGCCGAAGAAGCCATTCTGCAAAAGTCGGAACAGATATCTGGCACATTAACCATTACCTCTCCCAACAGTTTTGGTCGACGTCATTTGGTCAAACTGATTGCTGAGTTCAGACAACTGCATCCTAATATCACCATCCAATTGCTGTTAAGTGACAGCATTGAGGAGATGATTTCAGAAGGTATTGATGTAGCTATCCGTTATGGTGAGCTGCCAGATTCCAGACTAGTCGCACGTCGACTGTTGAATAATGATCGTATTTTATGCGCGTCACCAGACTATCTTGCTCAAAACGGTACGCCTCAGACCTTGGACGAACTCTACCAACATCACTGCATTATTATTAGTCGTCATACTGAAATTAACTGGGCTTTCCCAAGCCACACCTTACATATCCAGCAAGCGATAAGCAGTAATGACGGTGAGGCCGCACATGTCATGGCATTACAAGGCATGGGTATCGTGCTGAAATCATACTGGGATGTGGCAGAAGATCTAATGGCAGGCAAATTAATTCAGGTCTTACCAGAGCAAGCCGTTATCAGTGCCCCCATCAATATCATTACCCTAAAAAATCAGCATCAACCAGCCAGAATACGACTATTTATCGACTTCTTACTGAATAGCTTGCAGCCGCTACAGATGCATAAAGACAAATTCTGACAGTCTTATTTGCCAATACAAAAACTGGAGAAAATATGATCCAGCAAGTCTTCTGTGGTGAAGGTACCAGTAATTTCACCCAGTGCATTTTGTGCAAGACGTAACTCTTCTGCTAACAGCTCACCAGCGCCCATCCCTGAGAGGCAGTCATAACCATTGACGATAGACTGTCTGGCGCGTGCCAGTGCATCAAGATGGCGGCGTCTGGCAATAAAGACACCTTCTTCTTCTGGGTGAAACCCGACGGCTTGATAAAGATGTTGTTGTAATAACTCAAGTCCATCGCCCGACTTCGCCGAGAGATACAACGTAGGATACCCCTCTTCTTCTGTCAATTGCGTCAGGTGACCACTTTTATCAATCTTATTACGGATAATGGTGAGTGGTTTATTCGCCGGTAACTCAGCCAGGATTTTTCTATCCTGTTCAGTCAGCCCTTGGCTATCATCGATCAGTAATAGAATATGATCGGCCTGAGCCAGTTCATTTTGGGTACGACGAATGCCCTCAAGCTCAACGATATCATTTGTTGCATCATGCAAACCGGCCGTATCAGAGATACGTAATGGCAAGCCACCAAGATGAATTTGCTCACGCAGTACATCACGGGTGGTGCCAGCGACATCTGTGACAATGGCAGCATCATGACCCGCTAATTGATTATGCAAGCTGGATTTACCCGCGTTAGGCTGACCCGCCAGCACGACGCTGATACCTTCACGCAATAATCGGCCTTGTTTGGCAGAGCCCGTGATGCCTTCCAGTGTTTTTAATAAATCCTGAAGTTGCCTGTCGACTTGCGCTTCTGCTAGGAAATCAATTTCCTCATCGCTGAAATCAATCGATACTTCAACGTACATTCTGAGGTGTGTCAGTTCTTGCAGAAAATCATTAATGCGATTAGAAAAATCACCTTGCAGTGAACGCATTGCACTTTTGGCAGCCTGCTCTGTTGAGCTCTCAATTAAATCCGCGACTGCTTCAGCCTGGGCCAAGTCCATTTTATTATTCAGAAAAGCCCGCTCTGAAAATTCACCCGGTCTGGCCATTCTGGCACCCAGCTCAACGGCTCGCTGACAGAGTTTATCCATCACAAGTGGGCTGCCATGTCCTTGCAGTTCGACTACATCCTCACCTGTAAATGAAGCCGGACCTGGAAAATAAAGGGCAATACCTTCATCAATCACTTCATTTTCGGCACTGCGAAAGTGTGTAAAGGTCGCATAACGAGGAGTCGGTAATTTGCCGCAAATTGCACTCACGATCTCAGCACTTTGCTTGCCTGAGATTCTAACGACACCGACGCCACCACGCCCAGGCGCGGTGGCTACTGCAACAATCGTATCCATCAGCGTCGCTTAGAGTGCGTCCATCTTACGAGTGATATACCACTGTTGTGCAATCGACAGCACGTTATTCACAACCCAGTACAACACCAGACCAGATGGGAAGAACGCAAAGAAGACCGTGAACACCAGCGGGAAGAACTTCATCATCATCGCTTGTGCAGGATCTTGAGGTGCAGGGTTCAGGCTTTGTTGAATCCACATAGAAATACCAAACAACACTGGCAAGATGAAATAGGGATCCATCGCTGTTAAGTCATTAATCCACAGGATAAAGTCGGCTTGGCGTAACTCAATACTTTCAACCAACACCCAGTAGAAAGACAAGAACACTGGCATTTGCACTAGAATCGGCAAACAACCACCCAATGGGTTAATTTTCTCAGTACGATATAGATCCATCATCGCCTGATTAAATTTCTGTTTATCATCGCCGTAACGTTCTTTCAGTGTTGCCAACTTAGGCGTCAACTTACGCATAGCGGCCATGGAACGATAACTGGCTGCTGACAACTTGAAGAACACTAACTTAATTAATACTGTCAGCAGTACAATTGACCAGCCCCAATTACCCGTCAGTTTATGTAACCACTCCATGACCCAAAATAATGGTTCAGAAATAATGGTAAAGATGCCGTAATCAACCGTTAACTGTAGGTTCTTGGCTACAGCTTCAAGACGATCTGCCTTTTTAGGGCCCAGGTACATTTCATAATCGGCCTGCGCTTCACTACCAGACGCAACAGATATTGCAGGCATTCTGACACCAGCAGTGTAGTTGGTACCATTGATTGAACGAGCGTAATAACCTTTCTCTTCCGTATTTTGTTCAGGCACAATCGCCGCCACAAAATAATGCTCAATCATTGCCGCCCAGCCATCTGTCGCTTTCTGGTTAAAAGGCTTGTCATCTAAATCATCAAATTTTACTTTTTCGTACTCATTACCTGTGTTTGAAAATACAGGGCCTGTGTAGGTATAGATAAAGTGGGAACCGTTAGTGACGTTATTGCGGTTAAATTGGGCATAAGGATAGGCTGAGAAAGCCTCTGATGTGTTATTGACCACTTTGTAGTCAACGTTTACCACATAACTATCGCGTTTAAATGTATAGGTTTTAATAACTGTTAAACCATTATCCGCTTGCCAGTAGAAAGGTACGCTAAGCTCGTCCTGACCCTCTTTCAACTGGTAGCTCTGTTGCTCAGATCGATAGATTGCGTAATGTGTCGGCGCATCGTCATTAGAACGTAGACCTGATTGAGCCACGAAATACGCATCACTTTTATCACTCAGAAATTGAACCGGGGTATCCGGCTGTTCAGAACTGACAGCGTATTTAAGTAAAGCTAAGTTTTGAATATCACCGCCTTGTGTGCTGATGTCGATATCCATGACATCTGTTTTCACATTCACCATTTGTTTAGAAGCAACTGATTGTGCAGCGTCAGGCACATCGGGTAACGCTTCTGCAGAGACGGATGGCATATCCGGTAACTCAGCATCATTGGTAACAGCGGCTGGGTCAGCTGCTTGATTCGATGTTGTATTTTCCACGGTTTGCTGTGGGCTGACGTAATCAGTTTGCCACGCCTGCCATAACAATAACGACACGATGAGCAGACCAAAAATAAATAGGGTTCTGAGATTATCCATTATGTTTCTTTGTTTTTAGTTCAGGTACAGGATCAAGTCCACCCTCATGCCAAGGGTGACAGCGGGATAGTCGACGCAAACCAAGCCAGGTTCCTTTGATGGCACCATGACGTTCGATTGCATCTATCATGTATTGTGAGCAGGTTGGATGAAAACGGCAATGCATGCCAGTGAAAGGGCTCAGTAAAAGTCTATAACCTCGGACGAGGATGATTAGGATTTTTGCCATTGCGCCACCACTGTTAACCAATGTCGCTCCAATGCTGCCCATATTTGAGTGCTATCTCGTTCTGTCACACCGGGGCGTGACAGCACAACAATATCGATATTTGATAAGACGGATTGATTCTGTCGAAAAGATTCGCGAATAATCCGCTTTAAGCGGTTGCGTTGATTGGCTAATTTCACGTGTTTTTTAGCTATCGCTAGTCCCAGTCGGGGATGCCCCACTGAGTTCTCAACCGTTAAAACCGTCAGGCCCCCACCACCAGTGCGTTTTCCTTGACGGAACACCCGAGAAAAATCTCCCGGGCGATTCATTTTCATGGCTCGGCCAAATGTTGCCAAGTCATGCCCTCCCTGAAGGATGTCAGAGAAGATTATGCTGACAGTCTTGCGCGACCTTTTGCACGACGTGCGTTAATAACGCGACGACCACCAACTGTTTTCATACGTGCGCGGAAACCGTGAGTACGTTTGCGCTTCAGATTGCTAGGCTGAAAAGTTCTTTTCATTTCACCAACTCCAGAAATATTGATTGTTTTGCTGCCTGCGGTGCTAACAGCAGCAAAAACCGCCGAGGCAAAAGACACGGGATTATAAAGTTTTAAGGCATAACAAGTCAAACCAGAGTGACTTTATTATTTCTGTGGTTATTTTACTTGCCAAAAAGCTGGCTTAAGGATAACTTTAGACGTCCTGCGTTACCAGCTATACTATTTCTCATACGTAGCTAACCAGCGCACCTCTTTTTTGTTTAAACCGGTATAAATCAAGGAGTTAATGTGTCATCACCCCTTTGGGAAAAATGTCTGTCCCATCTCGAAGGTGATTTGTCGGCACAGCAGCTGAATACTTGGCTTAGGCCGCTGCAAGCGATCGAAACCGAAGAGAACTTACGCCTACTTGCGCCTAATCCGTATGTTAAAGCCTGGGTACAAGAGCAACTTGAGACACAGATAAATCAGCTGGTTCATCAATTAACTCAAGGCCTTATAGAACAGGTATCCATTGAGGTAGGCACCATCGATCAGGCACCACAACGCCCAAAACGCGTTGTACCTGCTGCCGCAACAACAAACATCGATAAAGAAGAAAAGCCGGAAATTGTTAAATCCGAACCCGCACTTGGGAGTCCAATCAATCCACTATTTACTTTTGATAGTTATGTCGAAGGTAAGTCCAATCAGATTGCTCGCGCCGCCTCGCTTCATGTGGCAGAAGCGCCAGGGACAAGTGGTTATAACCCTCTCTTTTTATATGGTGGCACTGGTCTGGGTAAAACTCACCTCATGCTGGCCGTGGGTAATAAGATCAAACAAAACAATCCAAAAGCACGGGTGATTTACCTATCATCAGAACGCTTTGTTCAAGACATGATTACCGCCCTACGCAACAACGCTATCGATCAGTTTAAAAATCACTATCGCAGTGCCGATGCATTATTGATTGATGATATTCAGTTCTTTGCAAAAAAAGAGCGCTCTCAGGAAGAGTTCTTCTATACCTTTAATAGTTTGTTAGAAGGCCAGCGCCAAATCATATTGACCTGCGACCGTTTCCCGAAAGAAGTCGACAACCTCGATGAACGTCTACAATCACGTCTTGGTTGGGGCTTAACTGTTGCTATCGAGCCGCCAGAACTCGAAACTCGTGTGGCGATTCTGATCAAGAAAGCGCAACAAAACCTGATTACACTGCCGGAAGACGTGGCCTTTTTCATTGCTAAACGTATAAAATCGAATGTGCGTGATCTGGAAGGCGCATTGCAGCGCGTTCTGGCTTTTTCTCGCTTCACCAATCAGCCCATGTCAATTGATATGGCACAGGAAGCATTGAAAGATCTGTTGGCCCTGCACCAAAAGCTGGTCACACTAGAAAGTATCCAGAAAACAGTGGCCGAATATTTCAAAGTCCGCGTATCTGAATTGCTGGCGAAAAAACGCACACGTTCTATCGCTCGCCCAAGGCAAATTGCCATGGCTTTAGCCAAAGAATTAACCAGTCACAGCCTGCCAGAAATTGGTGAATCATTTGGTGGACGTGACCATACGACTGTCCTGCATGCATGCCGGAAAGTTGCTGAACTGAAAGAGTCGGATCCCCGTGTGGCTGAAGACTACCGTAACCTTTTACGAACACTGTCGAGTTAACCCGAGAGAATCATCATGCAATTTACTGTCAGCCAAGATACTTTAGTGCGACCGCTGCAACTGGTGTGCAGTATTGTTGAACGACGCGCTACGCTTCCGATCCTGTCTAACGTCTTATTACGTGTTCAAGGTGACCAGCTATCCATGACCAGCACCGATATGGAACTGGAAATGATTGCTACTCTGCCGGTCGCCGTTGAAGAAGAAGGCAAAACCACCGTCTCAGCCCGTAAACTGCTGGACATTGTCAGAGCCCTACCTGGTAACGCCACCATCAGTGTTAATGCCAGCGAAGGTAAAGCAGTGGTGAAAGCAGGGAAAAGCCGCTTTTCATTAGCCACATTGTCCAGTGATGACTTTCCGGATAGTGAAGGCGCCAATTACATGGACGAAATTTCACTGCCACAATCGGCACTGAAATCCTTACTCGACGAAACCAGCTTTGCCATGGCCAGTCAGGATGTTCGTTATTACTTGAATGGATTACTGCTGGAGCGTGATGACACTACATTACGTGCTGTTGCGACCGATGGTCACCGTCTGGCGCTGGGCAGCCTGACGACATCCACACCCGTCAGTGAGAAAAACAGCGTGATTGTGCCACGTAAAGCGATTATTGAACTTGGCCGCTTGCTTAATGACAGTGATGATACGGTTAAAGTTGCCTTCAGTAATCAGCAAATCAAAGTGGAATTACCGGATATTCACTTCACATCTAAACTCATTGATGGCCAGTTCCCGAACTACGAACGCGTTTTGCCTTTAGGTGGCGATAAAGAAGTCCTGGCTGATCGTGATGAATTGAAACAAGCCTTATCTCGCGCAGCTATTTTGTCTAATGATAAACATCGCAGCGTGCGTATCAATTTAGAGACAGATCAATTAAAAGCCACAGTCACTAACCAGGAACAAGAATCCGCAGAAGAAGAAATCAGCGTCGATTACAAAGGTGCCCCATTAGAAATCGCCTTTAATAATGCCTATCTGCTGGACTTACTGAACGCGATTCCGGATAACCAAGTGAAACTGCTTTTCACTGACGAGACCAGCAGTGCCCTAGTTACACCTGCTGATGAAAAATTTGAGCGTCAATATGTCGTTATGCCAATGCGCTTGTAGTAAATGTTCAAACATTTCTTTATTAGTAGGCATTAAAGCGATTTTTATAGATGTACGTATTAACAGCAACGCTATCAGCAGTATGAATACAGGCTGTGCTCAATAAAGTCCTAACACATCAAACGGATGGCCAACGGCGTGAGGCTAAAGATGGCTCCGTTTGATGCTTTGTGAGCTCCTAGCTATCCAACTGCAGACATTCCTACACTCCAAGCCTGGTTGACCCAATAAAGCGCAACAAAGCCGTTCTACCCCCCAACAACTCCCATGAGTATGACATTAATTACGTCATGAAATAGTCCTCTCAATAAAGAGCTAGCCGCACAATGTGACGTGATTAAAGTGCATTTCAGCGTTGGCATTAACAGCAGCATTTTTTATCTACAAAAATTTCACAGATAACGGCCAAACCTGAACAAGGGAGGGTCTACTATGAAAAAACAATGCATGAATTACATCATGGCTTGCGTCTCAGTCCTGACATTGGCGAGTTGTGGTGACGATGAGTTCTCGCAAATCGATTTTGGTCAAGATGAAGCCGAGTTCACAGCGGTAACACCTGTGCCAGATCATTTGCGGGCCGGGATACCAGAGGAGAAACCCAAAGAAATGCTGTCAGTTGCCGATCCCACGCCACCTGAAGTCTGGTTAATATCTTTATATCGGCAAAAACCCAATCATGATCCTGAACGTGATGTGATGTATTACCAGAAATTACTTGATGAGGTCCTGGCACATGTTCATGAGGATAAACGCGTTGTCAGCAATCGATTAGTACAAGTCACACGACAGTTACAAGACAAAGGCATTGATGCCGACCAAGATAGATTGCTGATTGATTTTTCTCACTATTTACCTAGTGTGAATGGTAAGTATGTATTTGGCGAACTCACTGCAAACTACAGCAATCTTCGACAACAAGACATGAATCATGACCAGGCCATGAAACAGTTGTTTGAGCTTATCTAGTCAGGGAGGATGTGATGTGGATTTTTTAATTCAAAGTTTATTTGTCTGGGCACTTACCTTAACAGGCTACGAAGACCCGAATTATCTGCCTGATATAAAAGCAGTCAGTCATCAAACACTCGCCACTACATTGTGTAAATCCAGTTACTGTACCGCAGTGGCCTATTACGACAAAAACACGGAAACGATTTTTTTGATAACCGTATGGACATCAAAACTGATGATGGAGCCCGTAGTTTCATAGTGCATGAAATGGTGCATTTTCTGCAGCATAAAAACGGCAAAATAAACAGCGAAGAGCTTGATTGTAAAACACGCATAGAAATTGAACGTGAAGCCTATCGTGTTCAACAACTTTTTCTAAAAGAACACCACAAAGATACATACCAGATTGATATGGCTATGGCAGTATTACCCAGTCTTTGCAGCGAACAAACTGAAAATTTAAACTGAGATTAAGCTCTAGTACTGGCTATAAAAATAAGGCATTGAAATGGATATCATCAAGTGGACTGAAAAGCTGATGTCGATGGATGAGGAGAGTTGGCAGCGCCATGCCAATCCCTGGAGTGTGTATTCACGCTTTACAACTTTGCCCTTACTCTCT
Organism: Methylophaga marina; assembly: GCF_030296755.1. NCBI lineage: Bacteria > Pseudomonadati > Pseudomonadota > Gammaproteobacteria > Thiotrichales > Piscirickettsiaceae > Methylophaga > Methylophaga marina. Next base: position 1,652,414 of record NZ_AP027741.1, on the reverse strand, counting down.
CTGGCTTTTTATTCACGCGAGTGGATAGGGATTTATTCGTTCATACCTGTTGTTTTGGCTCTTGTCTGGATTTGGCTCAACCCACGACTCTTCCCTCCACCATCCTCTACCGATAACTGGGCCTCCATGGCGACCTTTGGAGAAAGGTTGTATCTAAATCGTCAACATGTCCCCATTCCTGTTCATCATCAGCGATTTTGTGTTGTGCTACAGACGCTGTCTGTCATCGGCTTACCCTTTCTGATTTATGGCTTTTACAGTTTAAATATTTGGCTACTGCTGGCCAGCAATATCTGGATGATGGTGTTCAAAGCCTGGTTTGTCGATCGTATGGTCTGGTTATATTTGGATAGTCAGGACGATCAGTCATAACCTTATGCTGACTTTGATAACAAAACAAAAAGGTAATCCCATCAATCATCTACATCCTATATAATCACTGACTCATTTATATAGAGCCAAACAAAAACACAATGATGAATAGTACCCCCACGCATAAGCCACGTCCGTTCGTAGACCTGATGGTCAGTATCGTATTGCCATCCATTATTTTAATGAAGATGAGTGGTCCAGAAGACTTAGGTGCCAGTGGTGCATTAGTCGCGGCGCTGTCTTTTCCACTTGGCTGGGGTATTTTTGAGCTGATTAAATACCGTAAATTCAACTTTATTGCCTTACTCGGTTTAGTGAGTGTCTTACTCACTGGTGGCATCGGTTTATTTGAGCTCGATACGAAATGGTTAGCGATCAAAGAAGCAGCCATTCCTGCGATTATCGGTCTTGCCGTGCTTGGCTCAACATTCACCCGTTACCCACTTATCAGAGCGCTGTTGTACAACCGTGAGATGATGGACGTAGACAAGATTAAAGATCGTCTTGAAGAGCACAACAGCACAGCCTTGTTTGAAAAACGCTTACTCAATGCCACCTATTTATTAGCTGGTACCTTTTTATTTTCAGCCATCATGAATTTCCTGCTGGTGAAATGGCTGGTCACCAGCCCAACTGGCAGTGAAGAGTTTAATGAACAACTCGGTTTACTGACTTTATACAGTTATCCAGTGATCGCGATTCCCTCTATGCTGATGATGATTGGTATTTTTTATTATTTATGGCGCACGATTCATGATCTTACTGGCTTGAAACTGGAAGAGGTGATATCACCCAAAATCGCCAATAAATAACCGTATGTCCTCAGTCCGACAGGTTCTGCATCCAGACTACCTGATTCTATTACCCACGACACCCTGCAAAGTTCTCAGTTCTGCGGTGTTACACGGAGGACTGCAAAAGGCCAATGCTTTACTTAATATGCGTGTGGAGAAACACTCTCCACTCCCCTGTCTGGCGCCAGAGCAAACGCTATTAAATAAAGCAGAAGAACTCGCTCTACCCTCTCCCACTGTCGGCATGATGACAGCGGCTTCCATGAAGTCGTTAGGGCAGCATATTGAGAAACGCGGTGACTTAACGGTTGAATGCTGGGTAACGAGTGGGCTCAGTAACGTCAGACGAGTGGGTGATAAAGCCGATGATAAGACTGAGCCAGGTACCATCAATATCTGCTTACACATTAATCAAGCACTGTCCGATTCAGCACTGGCAGAAGCCTTGATATTACTGACTGAGAGTAAAGTCACGGCCATTCGCGATACGGATATTATCAGCCCGGTTTCCGGTCTCCCTGCCAGTGGTACAGGCACCGATAGTCATGCTGTATTTTGCCCTGATGCAGAACCTCAGCACCATTATTGTGGCAAACACACTACGCTGGGTGAGCTTATCGGCCGCGCTGTGCTTGAGGCCTGTTCAACCAGCTTAGGTCACTGTTTTCGCAGTATGACCAACGACTAAAAATAGGGCTTACAGCCTGTCGATAGCCGAATAATACTTGCTTGAAACCTGTCGCTATTAACGTATTACAGTCTAGATAAGCTTGGAAGCAGTATTTGCATTATCGTTAGCAATTCATTTCAGCTTGAGTTAAGGGTATTTTGTATACTAGCTCTTATGGCCTCTAAACATGCAACTCACGCTATCGAGCATTTTTTCTTTAAAGACGGTGCCACACGGGCCTTATTCCGCTGGCTGGATTTTCGTTTATTTGTCTCGCAACAGAATATCCAATTAACATCCTCTAAAAATACAACGGCGCAATCAGCTACTGATTATCTCCATGCCTGGCAGCAACAGGCCTCTCTGACAACTCCCGCTACAGGAATTTTACGACTTTTCAGCGTTATCGCGATGATTATTGGATTTACAGCCATGGTAGGCGTATTAAATGTACGAGAACACACATTCATAAATATCTGGGTTCCGCTCGCTCTGTTTGCATTTTTACCACTGCTGCTCAGCCTGAGCAGCTTTTATTTGTCTTTTTTATCACCGTCTAAACAACATTTACATCATCACCCCGTGATGCATTGGCTCATCAATAAACTGCAGTTGCAACCCTTTATTCCGTATAAAAATCTGTTATTACCCTGGCTTTTTTGGCAAGTACAATCAGCGGCTATTTTGTTTTCTGCCTCAGCGCTACTGTCTTTTTTCTATTGGCGACATTTCAGGATTATCAATTTGGCTGGTCATCCACTTTCATCACTGATAATGCCACCATGACTCAGCTGATGAATATGATCAGTTGGCCCTGGCAGTGGTTATTTGAGGCACCAATGGCTGAATTAATCCAGCAGACACGGTTTAGTGTTCAGACAGCTAATATAGCTGTCACGGCCAACAATAACTGGTGGGTGACCTTGGTGATGTCTATTGTGGTTTACGGAGTTTTGCCTCGTCTGCTCTTAGCACTGTTACTCCGTCATCAATTTATCCAGCAATTACGTCACAACATCCAACATAGTAGTGATGTAGAACAATTTATTGTTGCTCAACAACATCAGATGAGTCGCAATCCTATTCAGTCTGAGAACCTGACTAGCGAAAATACGTCAGTGCAATTACCCTCATCCAATACTGTCTTGCTTAGCTGGCAGCAGGCTGATTTGTCTTTTCCCATAGCAAAAAATCTGGGCACAGATGACTGGTTAAAAGATGAAAAGTGGCTGATGTCTGATGCCAGTCATTTTGATAAGCCTGTCTGGATCATGATTGATCCGATGCAGACACCAACAGGTGAACTGGCCGATAGTATTGAGTTGTTACAGCAACATAATTCTTCTGTCAGCTTAGTGTTATACCCTATCAATACGGATGACTCACGTTACCAACAGCAGCAGAAATCATGGCACTTTTTTGCCCAACGACATGCTGTCAGTTTAAAAGAGGGGCATGACAATGGCTGAATCAACGTCACATCCCGTCTTTGCCGTCGTCGGACATCCCAATAAAGGCAAGTCAAGCATTGTCGCCACGTTGACACGCCAGGATGCCGTGAAGATCTCTGAAATTTCAGGTACCACGACGTCGTCGCAAACCTTTGATTTGAATATAGAGGGGGTGACCCAGTACACGCTGGTTGATACTCCGGGTTTTCAACGACCACGGCAAGTCCTGTCCTGGTGTCAGCAACATGCCCCCAATGCTGCCGAGCGTAGAAACACGATTCAAGCCTTTGTAGATGAGCAGGCAGTTATAGGCAGTCATAAATTTCATGATGAAGTTGAGCTATTACAGCCTATTCTGAGTGGTGCTGGCATTATCTATGTTGTGGATGGCTCTATTCCCTACAGTCCCGAATTTGAAGCAGAAATGACCATTTTGCAATGGACCGGGCAGCCTCGTATGGCTCTGATTAACCCGATAGGTGGTGAAGCTTATGTGCAAGAGTGGCAAGATGCGTTAAGCCAATATTTTAGTGTTGTTCGCGTGTTCAACCCCATGACAGCGGATCACCAAAAACAATTCACCATCCTGTCTGCCTTTGCTGAATTATATGAGCCCTGGCGTCCTTCTATTGAAGACACCATTGAATTGCTGAAACAGTATTTCGAATCACTAGAGCAACAAGGTGCTTTTGTTGTTGCAGAGCATATTCAACGCATGCTTGGCCATATCAGTGAAATCAAAGTGCCTGCAGACTTTGTTAAGTCACGTCTCAAGGACAAGCTCAAACACGACTATCAAAGCTCGCTGCGTCATATTGAAGCCAGTATGCAACGCCAGCTGCAATCCCTGTTTGCTCACCCTGAAATGAAGATGCAGGTACAGGAACTCAACGCTGATTATCCCGACCTGTTTGATACCAGTCATTGGTATATTTATGGCTTAGACAGACAAAAGATCGTGGGCTTATCGGCTTCTGCCGGTGCAGCTGCCGGTGTGGTGGTGGATGTCGGCATGGGTGGCACCTCACTGATGACCGGTGCCTTCTTCGGCGGCTTGGTATCTGGCGCCGCATCACTCTTCGCTACCGCCGCACCAGAAAACCTCAAAATTAATGGCATTCCCATAGCGGGTGAAACATTAAAAGCGGGTCCAATGAAAGAACTGACGTTTATTTTTGTCGTGCTGGGACGTGCTGTTGATTTTCTGGAAATGATCTTACGACGCACACATGCCGATCGTTCAATTGCAGAACTACCTGAAACCAACCTTACTGAACGAATAAATCATCTACCCAAAGTCGATCAAGTTCAGCTCACTCGCTTATTACAAAAAGCACACAAAGGCCTCAGCGAGGCTGAGTTAATCAAACTTCGCGACTGGGTATTAGCACTCTGCTTGTCGTCTGAAGCATAAAATCCGGTCAATATTGACTTGTTCTTAACAGCGTCTTTCGTAAGCTCATCCAACTATGTTTATCAACAATGGAGCTTGAGACATGACTCGTCAAGTACTGGTTTTATTGATGCTATTGAGTCCACTATCCTGGGCAGAACCGATGCAAAACCTTGAATCACTCTCAGACTTAAAATGGAAAAACCGGCTTATTCTGATAGAGGCTGATCAGCAAATCCAACACTATCAGGATGAACTTGACCGACTCGATGCTGACATCGTTGATCGTGATATTGCGTGGTTTATTGTTAACGACAAGGACGTGATAAGTAATTTTAACGGCAAGCTCAGTGATAGTGCCGCTGATGAGATCCGTCAAACATTACAAAGTCATAGTAGTGCGGTTTTATTAATCGGTAAAGATGGTGGTATTAAGGCCACAGAGACCCAGTTAATACTCGATGAGCTCTTTGGCGAGATAGATAGAATCCCCATGCGTCAGCAAGAGCTACAATCCCGTTAGCCATATCCATTCCTTCCACTCTATCAATATGAATAATTGTAAGCACTGGTAGCACTATGCTATTAATGATTCATAATCTATATAGAAGACGAGTGTAGGTTTATCTTCTTCATCGTTGTTGGGGGGCGTATGAATATCATCAATGAGCTATTTGATGGCAGTTTTATGCCCCACGGTCATTGTTACAAATGGCAGAGTGACTTACTTTTTCTTCATGTGGTGGGTGATGCACTAACGGTGATGGCCTACTTTCTCATCCCTATCGCCCTTATCCAGCTTGTCAAAAAAAGAAATGATTTTGCTTTCAACTGGATTTTTGTCATGTTTGCCGCTTTTATTTTTCTCTGCGGCGTTACTCACCTCATTAACCTGATTAATATCTGGCATGGGTATTACTACATCAGTGGTATGGCAAAACTCATCACTGGTATCGTCTCTATTACCACCACGGTGATGATTGTATATTTACTTCCCAAAGTCATTGCTTTTCCCAGTATTAAAGACTTTAAAGTTAAAAATGAGCAATTATTACTGGCTAAAAAAGAGTTACTTGAAGCCAATCAATTATTAGAACAACGAGTTGAAGCACGAACCAAAGAACTAGAAGAGTTAGCGCGCACAGATGCATTAACAGGCGTGTTAAATCGAGGGGGCTTGATGTCCTGCTTGACGGATGAAATTGATCGCGCGACCCGCTACAAACGTCCATTAAGTCTATTAATGGTTGATTTAGATCACTTCAAATACGTCAATGATCAATATGGGCATCAACAGGGTGATGTTGTGTTAACGGAAGCTGTTCAAATTATATCCAACGTGTCCAGACACAGTGACCACCTTGGACGTTATGGGGGCGAAGAGTTTCTATTAATTCTTCCAGAGACGGACATGAATGAGGCAAAAAGCCTCGCTGAACGTATTAGGCTGGACGTTGAGCAACATTCATTTTGTCAGCAAGACGGACACGATATTTCATTGACCTGTAGTATTGGACTGACGGAATATCAACCAGGCCAAACACAATCGAGTTTACTTCAAACGGCTGATCGCATGCTGTATAGCGCAAAAGACACCGGTAGAAACAGGGTCATTGTTAACGACAACACCGATGCCTAACAACCATCCAATGTCTATTACTTTTCAATAGACATTGGATAACTCAACATTAATGTTTTAGCTCACCCAGCACCACTTTATTATCCGTAACTTTTTTCACCACATTCGAGTAGTAATCATCTCTAAACTCATTAATAACCCGTGTGGCGACTGTATCCTCGACACCACTTCCCAACAACACTTCTTCTGTGAGTCTCAGGCTGGTTTCTAATGTCTCTGAAACTGTTGTGGTTGCACCCTGAGTAATGAGTTCTGCACAGTGTTTTCTATCTCGAGCACGTGCATGTATTGGCATCTCTGGATAATACTGACGCACTTGAGCCACTAATCTATCTACCTGAGCAGGGTTGTCCAGAGCCACAACAATCATTTTGGCTCGGTCGGCACCAGCGGCCTGTAAGACTTTTACTTTACTGGCATCACCAAAGAAAACCGGAAATCCCTGCGCTCTGGCATCCTTTACCCGATGCTGACGCATATCTAATGCGATATACGGTACACCGGCAGCGCCCAATAAGGTACCTACACGCGCACCAACCCGGCCAAAACCGGCCAGAATCACATGCTCCTGATCATGTTCGATGAACTCAGTGGTATAGTCTTCTTCGCTTTTCTCAGCATCTGGTGTGTAAAACTTCAGTAATAGGAAGTTTGTTGAGCGAACAACAAATGGTGTTAAGACCATCGTTAAAGCAATGACTAGCGTCAGAATATCGCTGACCGTAGTTTCCAATAAGCCTAATGAAGCCGCAAAGCTAAACAAAACAAAACCAAACTCACCACTTTGAGATAATAAAGCACCGGTTTGTAAAGAAATATCGTGACGTGCTCCTGCAATCCGGGCCAGGATGTAAACCACAACGGTTTTAATGGTCATCAGCCCCCAAGTCAGCAACAGAATATCACCCAGTCGATCCCACAATAGACTGAAATCAATCCCCATGCCCACGGTCATAAAGAACAAACCTAACAAGATACCGCGGAAAGGCAGAATATCAGCTTCTATCTGGTGTCTGTACTGAGACTCAGCCAGCATCACCCCAGCAAGGAAAGCCCCAAGCGCCATAGAGAAACCTACACTTTGCATAATCCAGGCAACGCCAAGCACCAAAAGCACGGCGACAGCAATGAAAACTTCCGGATCCTGACTGGCGACTATTCTCGCTAACACCGGATTAAGCAGGTAACGTCCAGCAAACAACAGAGCAATAATGACCAGAATACCGATCAGTGGATTGATATCTGGCCCGACCACTTCTGCACCATTGCCTACGGCAAGATAGGACACCAGAGCCAATAAAGGCACCACCGCGATATCTTGCAACAACAGTACTGAGAATGACATTCGGCCCATAACAGTGGAAATACCGCCACGTTCCGACAAGAGTTTTAAACAAAATGCGGTGGATGATAAGGCTAAACCAAAACCAATGATGATGGCACTGTGATTATCCAGACCTAACCAGATAGCAATGCCATAAATAGCACCTGCTGTAATCAAAACCTGAGCAAGCCCCAGCCCCAGCACCATTTTACGCATTTGCCAGAGTTTATCTGGCTTGAGTTCTATCCCTAAAACAAACAGTAAGAAAATGACACCAAACTCGGCGAGATGGCGAATATCTTCAACCTCAGTAATAACACCCAGCCCCCATGGACCAAGAATCATACCGGCCGTTAAATACCCCAAAATCGCGCCCAAACGAATGGCATGAAACATCGGAATAATAATTACCGTGGCCAATAATAAAGCCAGAATTTCTACCAGATAATGGCCGCCTGCTTCTTGCACAAATTATCCCTTTACTAATTAAACCGTGGTACGAGGACTTAGCATTAACAGCAGTCCTTGTTTGTAGGTATCGGCAGCGGCCTCTTTTTTATCTTGTGCCAGCTGAACTTCAGCTAATACCTGATATGTCTCACCCTTGGCGCCGAGACGAATACTCTGTTGTAAATATTCTTCTGCCTTAGTCCATAACTCATTGGCTGCTGCCAGACGCCCAACCGTCAATAACAGGCAGGCATTATCCGGATAGGCTTTCAGCCATTTTTCTGCTGTCGCCAGGCGAGCCAGCACATCCCCCTGAGTAAGTACACCATAGATGTATACCAGCTTTTCACTCCAGTTATGCCGCATGTACTGCTCAATCTGAGCAATCGCCTGTTCTTCCTGCTGTTGCTCAATCAAACCATTGACATAAGGCACGAGCATGGCTTCTGTCTGACGTGATTTACTGGATGATTTTTCCCAAACCTCTGACATTCTTTGCCAGTCTTGTTTCACTAAAGCCGTCTCTAATTGCCCCACTGCCGCTTCTTGATCCAAACTCGCTACTTCCTTTCTTTCAAGGACATGGCGTTTACGTAAATCGGGCAAAACCGACTGGACTTCCTGCCATTGCTCCATGTCCTGATATAAGGACTGCAATAACTGCAATACATAAGGATGTTTGGGAGCCACTTCACGCAGATGCTGAAGTGTCGCCAAGGCCTGCTCTTTTTGCCCTGCTGACAACTGCAGTTCTGCCTGTACGACACCGACGGCAATATCAGCGCCTTCAGTGGTTTCATGAGCTAAACGGAGGTAATTGTCACGGCGCTCTGGTGCCTGTTGTTTTTGCGCTGCCCGGGCAGCAGCCAGATAGTGAAGCAAAGGCGTTTCGCTATGGGTCGCATGGCGAACCAAAGTCCGTTCAGCTTCGGTCCAGCGTCCTTCTTCGAGCGTAATCAATCCTCGTGTCAGCGCACGGTTAGCACGTTTTTGTCTTTGCGTAGTTTTCCAGGCACTGATTCTTTTGGGCGTCTGTCTTAATAGAATCAGACTTCGTAAGGCTAAATAGCCTGCAACAACTAAAATGACATAAATGGCGGTAAACACGACCAGTGATGTTTCGAGACTCCATTGTCCGTACTGGAGTAACACAAAACCCGGTTCAAAATCAGCCGCCCAAATAGCCGCCACACCCAATGCTAAAGCTAAAGCGATGATAATCAGCATTTTCATTGCCGATACTCCTCTAGCCAGTTCAGTGAGCCTGAGATATCAGGAATAGATACATCAATGTTTTGTTCAGCCAGTGAATTCAGTGTTTCCAACATGGCATCACGTTCGTCACCCGTAAAATAATGTTCCAACCAAGTGATAGCTGTTTTCAAACTGTGCTGAAAACTATCCGTATCCGCATTCAGTAATGCCAGCCTTGCGCTTTCCAACTGTAGTCGCAGGTTCTGGTATAGGAAGTAACGCTGCTCTGGCGCCAAAACAGCCGCTTCACCTGATTGTTCATGACGAATCACCACCAGAGATCGCAATTGCTGCCAAATATCCGAGAGCGCTTCTTTCCACGCAGGTGTGTCTGTCACGGCTATATCAGCCGTCTCTGAAGAAGCAGAAAAATCGACCTCAGGGCCTTTTTTAACACGTAATTGATTGACATGAGCTGCTAGGGTTTGCAGTTGAATGGCCATGCCCGAAATATCAGAGGTCGTGAGTGATTGTAATGTTAATAATTCTTCTGCTATCTCAGCCCGCAGAGGATGAAGTCGATAATCAGAGAGGGCTTCTAACTGTTTATCCGCCATAATCAAAGCTTGAATGGCGCCTTTCGCATCGTGTGCTAATACAGCGCGTTGGTTGGCGACGTTGAGCAGATATTTCACTTCCTGCAAAGCCCATCGTTTTTGCAGCTCAGCATTCGATAACTGCTGCTTATCATTCAGTTGCTGTAATTTTTCTGCTAACTGCTTTTGATCCGTATCGAGTCGTCCCAATTGTTGTCGGTGTTGTTCTACTCTTGATTGCCAGTTTCCGTTTTGGCTGGATAATTCGTTCAGGGAAGATTGAATATCTGCTTTTTGTTGCTGCAGCTGTTGATAGAACCAGGCGATGCTAGCGGCGGAGAGAAGTACCACCACGACCAGTGCAACCCAAATCCAGCGATAGACTTGTGCATCCTGCTTATTTTTTTCCAGTAACTCCGCATCTTGCACGTTGTTATCAATCGTTTGCTTTGCGTCTTTATCTGCCATGTTAATCGTCCATATTTATCAGAGTATCAACAACTGCATTATCGCTGGCATCGGCTGATACATAAATGGTTTTGAAGCCTCGTGAGGAGGCATGCTGTTTTATCCTATCACTGACGACCGTCAATGGTTTATCTAACAAATCTGGCCATGTATTCATGAAGATACTACAAAGATTATCAACACCTGCCACACTGGTACAGATCACTTTGTCTGCCATCATGGCCTGCTTGAGTTTTGCTGCCGTTGGTTGAGCTAAAACACGTTGATAAACTTCAATATAAGTAATATTAGCACCTCTGGCTGTTAAGGTATCAGCCATATGCTCCCTGCCGCCATTACCTCGTACAATCAGAATCTGTTTACCTCTGACTTGTGATGCCTGCATCAAAGGCATCTGCAGCAAACCTTCACTTCCATTTGATATTTCAGGCTGACAATCGACCGGTATATCATGCTCACGCATAGCCTGTGCGGTCCCCTCACCCACCGCAGCAAATTGGCATAACTTGGGCAGTTCGTGTCCCCAGCCAGCAATAAAGCTCTCTACCGCGTTACGACTAACAAATATCAACCAGTCAAAGTGGTCGATATTGATCGTCTGCCAATGCTTTTTTGCAACCGTTTCAATATCAATCACTGGCAGAATCAGTGGCTTACCGCCAGCGGCCTCAACCAGCTCAGCCAGTGCTTGGCACTGATGTTGAGGGCGGGTCACAAGAATCTGCTGCCCCGCCAATGGCAGTTTACTCACCGTAGACATCTGCCAGAATTTTATCGGCACCCTTCGCCAGCAACATTTCAGCGACTTGAATTCCTAATTTTTCAGCATCTGTTGCTTTACCGCGAACTTCAGCTGTGACCGTGTTAGTCCCATCTGGCTGACCAACCAAGCCTCGCAGCCAAACGTTATCATCATCTAACATCGCATAACCGGCGATGGGTACCTGACAGCCACCGGACAGACGTTTGTTCAAGGCTCGTTCAGCACGCAGCACAATGGCGGTTTGATCACAATGTAATGGAGCAATAAGCGCGTTCATTTCTTCATCATCCACGCGAGTTTCAATACCCAACGCACCTTGTCCAATCGCAGGTAAACTTTGCTCTGGTGTTAATGCGCTGCGAATACGGTCATCAAAACCGAGACGTTTTAATCCCGCCATCGCCAGAATGATGGCATCAAACTCACCATCATCGAGTTTACGTAAACGGGTATTCACATTACCGCGTAAAGGCAGTACTTCCAGATCCGGACGGTGAGTACGCACCTGGCATTCACGACGCAGGCTGGATGTGCCTAAACGGGCTCCGTGAGGCATTTCATCGATACTTTGATAATGATTGGAAACAAAAGCATCATGCGGATCTTCACGCTGACAGATAACAGGCAGATGCAAACCTTCCGGAAACTCAACTGGCACATCTTTCATAGAATGCACAGCAATATCCGCACGTCCATCTAACATGCCTTGTTCCAGCTCTTTAACAAAAAGCCCCTTACCGCCCACTTTTGCCAAGGGAGTATCCAGTATGATATCGCCCTGGGTTTTCATACCGATCAGTTCAACTTCAATATTCTGATGTAATTCTAATAAGCGTGATTTAACAAATTCAGCCTGCCACATGGCAAGAGGACTGTTGCGAGTGGCAATACGAACGATTCTTTTAGTCATGGAATAAGGTCACTTCAGCGTTGTCGTTAATAAATAAAGTCGATTCTAGCATTTCACGCATTGACTCTCGACTATCCGCGTTATAATGACGCCCTGTTTTCAACGAGCCTAATCTGATTGATATGACTACAGCCAATAAAAAACTCTCATCTGCCAGACTGACGCAGCCTACCGACAAGTTTGTCGAAGAATTTACCGCTTCCGTGCAATTTGATCAGCGTATGTTCCGTCAGGATATTCGTGGCTCAATTGCGCACGCCACCATGCTGGCTGAAGTCAAGGTACTGACAGTAGACGAACGCGATCAAATTATTGCGGGCTTACAACAAATCGAACAAGAAATTGAGAACGGCGACTTTGAGTGGTCTATCGCTCAAGAAGATGTGCACATGAATATCGAAGCGCGTCTTATCGTCCTGATCGGTGAGGTCGGTAAAAAACTTCACACTGGCCGGTCACGTAATGACCAGGTAGCCACTGATGTGCGCCTTTATCTACGCGATATGATTGAGCCTATCGGTCAGCAGCTTAATCGTTTGCAAGAAGCCTTACTCAACGTTGCTGAACGTGAAGCCGAGACTATCATGCCCGGTTTTACTCATTTACAAACAGCCCAACCAGTGACGTTTGGTCATCACATGATGGCCTGGTACGAAATGCTCGTTAGAGATGCTGAACGCCTGCAAGACTGTGCTAAACGAGCAAACAGCCTGCCCTTGGGTGCAGCCGCCCTTGCTGGCACCACTTTCCCGATTGATCGTGAAATGACCGCCAGCTTATTAGGCTTTGATCGTATCTGTTTAAACTCGTTGGATGCAGTCAGTGATCGTGACTTTGCGATTGAGTTCAACAGCTTCGCATCGATTCTGATGATGCATTTATCACGTTTCTCAGAAGAATTAATTATCTGGTCATCGGCGCAATTTGATTTTGTTGATTTAGGTGATGCCTTCTGCACTGGTTCATCCATCATGCCGCAGAAAAAGAATCCGGATGTGCCTGAGTTAATTCGCGGTAAAACCAGTCGCGTTTACGGCAATATGTTTAACTTGCTGACCTTAATGAAAAACCAGCCACTGGCTTACAATAAAGACAACCAGGAAGACAAAGAACCCTTGTTCGACACGATTGATACCTTATTGGGTTCACTGCGCGTTTATGCAGATATGATGTCAGTCATTACAGTGAAGGCAGACAATATGCGTCAGGCTGCATTACGAGGTTATGCCACAGCGACTGATCTGGCTGATTATCTGGTACGTAAAGGCACACCATTCCGTGATGCACATGAAGTGGTGGGTTTATCGGTCGCCTATGGCATCAAACACAAAAAAGATCTGTCTGAACTCACCTTGGCTGAACTACAGCAATTTTCTGCCAATATTGATGAAGACGTGTTTGACGTGCTGACATTGGAAGGTTCTGTCGCTGCTCGTGACCACTTAGGTGGTACAGCACCAGAACAGGTTAAAGCGGCGATAAAAAAGCACGCAGTCAACGTTAAACAAGAGTTACACCGATGCAGTAACGATCATCTAGTCGTTACTGCATCAACCACAAAACGCTGGCCGATAACATCATCAGAAAAGCGATTCTGACCGCCCACTTTGGCCAATAAGACAGCAGTAACACCAATACTACGCTGGTCACAGACAATATCGATACCCAAATCACAAAGCCGGTTCCTGCTCCCCACACCTGCCACATGGGTAAATAAGCTAATATCAGCACAAGACTTGCTGTCCAGCGTAAAACCCGTATCTGTGTAGCAGTTAAACGTCTATCAGTCACATCCATTAAATGTCTTGGCATCGCCAGACTCAAACCACTCATCGCGGCATAACACAGAGCCACGCTCATCATCATCGCCACACTCATGATATCGCCTCCGAACGTTTTGCGGGCTTAGAGTAGCGTTCAGGTGCAGTTAATTTACGGCGTAAAAATAACACCAGCCCCAGACTCATCAAACCGAACACCAATACGGTCACTTCAAAGCCGACACTGCTCAAGTCTCCTGCCAGCCAGTAGGATGGTAGCCAATGTCCGGTTGTCAGCAGGTTCATGACAGGTAACAACAATGCCAGTAAGGTAAAGAGACTCCATTGTTCAAACCAGGCTTTCATGCCAGGTCGACAAGCGGCATGAAACAGCATGGCTAGCCAGAGATAAAAAAGCCTTTTATTTCCCAGGATGCCCGATCAGCGATATCGACCGGAATCAAACGATTCAACCAGAAATAAGCCATACAAGCCACCGCAAGACCACTGATAGCAGCGATATTCAGTACCTCGATTACCCGATAAACGTGAGCAGTTTGCGAGCCAAACTCATTCAATGATTTCTGACGCCGTTTCACCAGAAACAAGATGGCGCCGGTTGCCATCATCAACGCACCCGCCATACCCATAATGAAATATAACCAGCGAACGCTGTAGCCACCAAAGTTGGCAAAGTGCATGATACGCATCACACGTTGTGATGCCATGGGCGTGCCCTTATCGTATTCACCTGGTGGGTTCAGATGCATCACATCACCATTGGTCGCATCAAACTGAACACTGCCAATTTCATCCCTCAATAATTGCCCTTCATAGTCTTTTTCATCAAACCATCCAAACACCTTGGTCACAGCGCTACTGTCTCCCGGGTGCTCTACGTTCATAAATCGTCCGGGTTTACCCATCATCACTTCTGCTCGCTGGAACAAAATGGATAAATCCACCACATCTGCATTCACGCCTGTTTCTGCTCTGTGCATGGGCTCATCAAGCAGTTCAGAAAAGAATACCTGTGGATTGCTGTAATTAGCTAATACACCTGCAGGCATGTAAATCGATAAAAAGACCACCAAACCGGTGTAAGCAATCATCAATTGGAAAGGCAGCGTTAAAACAGCGGAGGCATTATGTCCATCTAACCAACTACGCTGACCTTTCTTTTGTCTGAAGGTGAAAAAATCTTTGAAAATACGTTTATGAATAATGATGCCGGTAATTAAGGCCACCAGCATGATCATGGTAAAAAAGCCGACCAGCCAGATGCCTGCCATACCCGCATGAAACTCATAATGCATATGCACAAAATGATGCCCCCTTCCGTTTCGCGATTTTCAGCGGCTGGCATGAGTTCACCATTCTCCAGGCTCAGTAAGGCATGTTGAAATTCATTCTGCTCATCCCGCCAGAACAGACGTATTCCTGGCTCTGTTTCCGTTGGCAGTCCAATCCCCCAGAAATGACTATCAGGAACATGTTTTTCAAGATAAGCCTGACCTTTCTTTATCGTATCAACACGTTGCTGTTCGGTCATCGCAGTTGGATCAAAATCGGATACAACGGCTGCCTCTGGTTTCATCCATTTCGTGATATCAACATCAAACACACCAATCGTGCCCGTAAGGAAGATCGTGAATAAGGCCCAACTGGCAAGCAACCCACCCCAGGTATGTAACCAGCCCATCGCCTGACGAAACGATTCCTGTTCTTTCACTGGCTTCGTTAACTCACTCATGACGCCACCTTGGAAATTAGCATCCCTGCACCACCGAGCAAGACTGTTGGAATCAACATACCTAACCAAGCGCGCTTGCTATTTCTAACAGTAAAGACCCAAATAACAGCTGCTGTATAAATTGCATAACTAAAAAGGCTCACGGCCACGATGGCATGTGGTTTTTCCATTGGCACAATAGCTGATAAAAAAATGATAACGGCGGACGTCAGTAAATACCCGCCTACCGTGGCGGCCAGAACCAATGACAGAATTCTGAGTGGATAAGGTAATTGCATATTGGAGATAACTCTCAAATGGCTGATCTAATTATAGTTTTAGCTGCAGATAGACATGAACGCCTGTCCTCAACTCACATGAGAGGACTGACCGTAAAATAAGAGAACAATCGTGTACTCTCTATCTATGTCGTTTAAAGCAGATAAAAAGTGCAATTTTTCACTTTTTATAAAGCTGGATTAATTTAAAGGTAGATATTACCATCAAATAATAATTATATGCATTTAGATTTATTGATTATCAGTCTTCACTCTTATTTTCAGACAGATGTTGGATAGTCGATCAATAGAATCAAAATGCCGCTTATTTTTGATATCGAAAGGTATTTGGAGAAGAATAATTTCAAAATCAGCCATGCTAGAAACAATGGCCATATTGACTGTTAAAAATGTGATTAAGTGAAATCTTTATTATGGTATTCAGTCTGGGTGCTAGTTCATTGGTATCAGTGGTAGAGGTCGGATCACACTGCTTTGAATGCCACAAAAAGTTACTGCTTATAAAAAATAACCCCGATACAAGATCGGGGTTATTGTTTGATACATGACTAGGTCATGTTTAAGCCTGGCTTATTTTTCAATTTTCTCGAACGCTTCATTTTCATGTTTTGCTATCGAGATAATCAAACCCACTATGATGGCTGCAGCACCAACAGTGAACAGGCCTAGAGCAAGTGGATTATCAGCAAAAGTAAAATAAGCCCCTACGTTTTCCCATGAACTAATTGATGTTCCCATAATTACACTCCTGGTTCTGAGTTAGCCAATTTATTTGGCACGTCACTTGATGTCACCGCAGGGACACCATGCACTTCTGGGTAAGGCTTGGCAATGATTTCAACTTCATCTAAGCCCAGCTCTTCCGCTTCTTTCGGTACGCGTAATGCATTGGCTTTTTTCAGAATCAATGAAATACCGTAACCTGGAATAAAGCCCACTGCTGCCATGACAATGGCACCAATTGTTTGCCCCATTAATGAAATCTCAGGCAAGTCACCCACGTTAGGCATACCGTCGGCAAACACACCGACTAAGAATACTGCCCATACACCCGTGAAGCCATGAACTGAAACAGCACCTACCGCATCATCAATACCGAAATTTTCGATCAATTTAGCGAATTTAACCGCTAATACACCTGTTACTACAGCAATAATGAACGCTAATTCAGGATCATAAAGATCTAAACCGGCTGCGACAGAAATGATACCCACCAGACCGCCAGACATTGTCCAGAATGGGTCGCGACTAGCGATGTAACAACCAATGACACCACCCGCAAAGCCCATTAATGTATTAAAGGCAAACGCTGATAAGTTAGTTGGGTTGCCGTAAATGGTTGTCCAACCTGTTTCACCACCGTTAAAGATGATACAACCGCCCAGGAAGCCGAAGAAACCGAAGATGATCATCATCAAACCGATTAACGTCATAGGTAAGCTATGTGGAGCAATAGTCTGTGCCACACCGTTGATAAATTTACCTACACGTGGGCCTAAATTGATCAGTACACCCAAAGTGAAGAAACCAGCCACAGCATGCACAACACCAGACGCGCCGACATCATGATAGCCCAAGTCAGTCAGTAACCAACCATCTGGATGCCAACCCCAGGCACCAGCCAGTATCCAAACCACGCTACCCAAGAACACAGTCAGAATCAAAAACGCACTGACACGAATCCGTTCGATAACCGCACCGGATAAAATCGAACCGGTGGTGGCACCAAACATGGCAAACGCTGCCCAGAAAATACCGGTTCCCATATCGGTGACATCAGGCCCCATACTTTGTGCCCAAGGTAAGGCACCCGCTGCCTCAATAGGAATAAAGCCATTCGGGAAAGCGTTATATATCCACCAGCCAAACAAATAAAACGTGGGAATAATGACCGCTAAAGCAAGAATATTTTTAATACCCGCTGCTAAAGCATTTTTACTACGTGAGGCCCCCATTTCATAGGCCAGGAAACCAGCATGAATCATGATCATAATGGCGGTACACCACCAGTAGAACACTTCGACATTCATAGACTGATGCATTTGAAAAACCGCTTGCTGGGCGTCGAGCGTTGCCTGCAAGGATTCTAGCGTTGGCGCATTGTCCATCTTTCTATCCTCTTATTAGTTAACATTAATACCTATCCACCTTGTTGGTTGGCTTACTTATCCAGCAAAAAGCTGGTTTGAACGGCGTTGCTATCAATAATCTTATCGGTAGAGCGATCCTTGATAGCAACGCCAGAACACTGGAGTCTGCGGGCCTCAGTCAGCAAATAAAGGCTTTTCTGAGCCGCAGCAAAATAAGAAAGTCCCGCCTTTCTTACATTGGAAATACAATTACGTTTGTCATCGGTCAGGCCACGTTTGGCCCCCAGGTCAGGTACAGTCCCAAGCTATCGGGCGAACTCAACCCCGGACGTTCGCCAATCAGCACTAAAACGGCCTTGGCGTTTAAGGCTTCACAAACATCGTCCCCCACGGCGACACGGCCTTGTTCCACCATAACGATAGGTGCGAGTGAGTAAGCTTGTTCACTGGCTTGCATGGCTTGAGCTAAGGTCTCAATAAATACCGCTGCGTTTTCTTTAATCGCCGTAGCTGATAAACCATCAGCAATCACAATGGCTAAATCGTAAGGTTCAGAAGCTTGGTGTGGTTTAAGTGCTGCAAGACTGGCTTCGTCCAGCTGTCTTCCCCAATCCGGACGCTGCAAATACGTCATGCGATCGGTTGCCTGACTATGCAGCTTTAAAGGTGCTTCACGGTTTAACAACGGGTATTTATCCGCTAAGGCCATGAGATCTTGTTGTAAACCATCAAAGTCCAGTTCGGTATGCACCGCATCTCGGGCCTGAGCATGTGCTAATTGGAATTCAAGTGATTCACGCGTCGGTGTGCTTACACCAGCACGCCCCAAGCCAATACGGGCAGCCGTGAATTCACGCAGACGACGCCATGGGTTATCGGTGACGATAGCGTCATCTTTTTTTACTCTGAGATGAGTGAGTCTATCTTCCTTAACCATCATTCGTTCCTGTGGCTAAGCCTCTCAAGGTGCCGGCAAAGGCTGGTGGTAACTGGTTTGATAACTTGGCATGACCGGCATCGGTCATGATTTGCATTTTTTCCAGCCATTTTTCAAATTCAGGTGCCGCCCCCAAACCTAAGACGCGACGCGCATACAAAGCATCATGAAATGAGGTTGTCTGATAATTGAGCATAATGTCATCTGAACCGGGAATGCCCATCACGAAAGAACATCCTGCTGTCGCCAGTAGCGTCAGCAGATTATCCATATCATTTTGATCGGCTTCAGCATGATTGGTGTAACAAACATCACAGCCCATTGGCAGACCTAATAACTTGGCACAGAAATGATCTTCCAAGCCTGCACGAGTAATTTCTTTACCATCGAACAGATATTCAGGGCCGATAAAGCCCACCACGGTATTCACCAGTAAAGGATTAAATTTTCTGGCAACGGCATAGGCTCTGGCTTCACAGGTTTGTTGATCCAGACCGTGATGAGCATTAGCCGATAAAGCACTGCCCTGCCCAGTTTCAAAATACATAACGTTTTGTCCGACCGTGCCTCGGTCCAAAGATAATGCTGCTTGTTGTGCTTCAGCCAGGGTGGCTAAATTAAAGCCAAAACTGCTGTTGGTTTTTTCCGTGCCACCAATGGACTGGAATACCAAATCCACTGGCGCACCGTTTTCAATACACTCAATCGTGTTGGTGACATGCGTTAACACGCAGGACTGGGTAGGAATCTCATATAAAGAAATCACTTCATCCATCAATTGCATCAGACGCGTTGCTTGCGCCACGTTGTCTGTTGCCGGATTGATGCCAATCACCGCATCACCAGATCCATAAAGGAGGCCATCCAGAATACTAGCCGCAATACCGTTCACATCATCAGTGGGATGATTCGGTTGCAGACGTGTTGATAATCGTTTGGGTAAACCAATCGTGTTTCTGAATGCACTCACCACCCGGCATTTTTGTGCGACCAGAATCAAATCCTGATTCCGCATAATTTTTGATACCGCCGCCGCCATTTCTGGGGTCACACCAGCCCTTATCTGACTCAGCATGTCACTGCTGGCTTTATCCGAAAGCAACCAATTCCGAAAGTCGCCGATGGTCATGTGTGAGATGGGCTCAAACGCAGTCACATCATGCTCATCGATAATCAGTCGGGTGACTTCATCTTCTTCATAAGGCACGAGTGCTTCGTTAAGGAAATTTTTTAATGGCACTTCTGCCAACAGCAACTGAGCCACAGCACGTTGTTCCGCCGTTTCAGCCATGACACCGGCCAAGCTATCGCCTGAACGAGCAGGCGTGGCTTTGGCCATCAGTTCAGCTAAATCAGCGAACTGATAGGTCTTTGTGCCTAATTGGTAACGGTATGTCTGTGTCATAAACTGCTTTAATTCCCAATACTTGGAATAAATTTTGCCTTTAAGTAAACAAAGTTTCCTAATGTGAACTTGCGAGATTTATACCGGGTGACTATCGAAATTTGGCAAATGTTTTTTAGTTTGTGATTCAGCAACTTATTCACATAATGTGGACATAACGAAATAAACGAGGGGAGCAAATGACAGAGGAAAATATAAAATTTGCACCGAAACAGAGCGCAACCGCTACGCGTTGGTGCGTACTGGAGGCAGATGATGCCGATGAACAAGCTCATAACCTAAAAGCCTGGCAGCAACAATTCGATCAAATCAGTATGGGTCAGTTTTACGGGCGTATTGAAGAGGTGATGTTTGAGCATGTTCATGCCTTTCGTGAACACACCAGTCGAGCTATTCGTCAGCAATGTAATGTTTGGCCAAATGCCATATGGATGGGATTTTCAGCCGATGAGAAGTCATGCCGAATCAACGGCCATCAGGTTGAAAAGAATCAACTGATGATACGCCCTGGCAATACCCAATTTGAACTCATCACCCCGGAAGACTTTGATATTTATGGGTTAGTGGTGAATCAGGACAGTCTGCAGTTGGTTGCAGAAAAACAAGGCATCAAGCTTGATAGCCATGCCCTCAATTCCCCCTTAAAGTGTGGGAGTCACACAAACTTAATCAATTAAGACATGTTTTGAACGACGTCATTTCACCCGCTCAAAGTGATATCAGCAGACGCATCCAAGAGGACAATCTGATGATGGCTATGCTTGAAGTGCTTCAACAAAATGGGCCCAGCACCGAAAAGCCCAGTTTTAGTAAACGTCGCGCCGTGGTTGAAAAAGTCACGGCCTATCTGGATGCGAACCCAAGTAAACATGTGACGATTACAGAGCTCTGTGATCTGGCTCATGTCAGCCGGCGAACGCTGCAATACAGTTTTGAAGATGTGCTCGATATCAGCCCGGTTAAGTTTATTCGAATGGCCCGATTAAACGCTGTCAGGCGACGACTATTACAAGGTTTGCAGGAAGATGAAACCATCGCCATGGTGGCTCAGCACTGGGGGTTTACCCATGCCGGGCAATTTACTCACGACTACACGGAGTTATTTGGCGAAAATCCGTCTATTACCATTTCACGTCGACACAACTAACACGTCCAGCCATGGATGGCTTCTTTCTCAATCTCGCTTAAGCCCTTACTCCTCAAAAATCCGACTAAGCTCCTGCTGCACTGGCATACCTTCAACGACATGAATCTCACCGTCCTTATCCCGATATATACTGGTCGGCGTGGCATGCGTATGCATCTCTTCCAACAGCTGATTATTTGCCATCACCGCATCATTACCTTTTGAAGCCTTCGCATTATCAACAGCGATACCGCCTTGTCTAACCAATTGGCGATGTTGC
Organism: Methylophaga marina; assembly: GCF_030296755.1. NCBI lineage: Bacteria > Pseudomonadati > Pseudomonadota > Gammaproteobacteria > Thiotrichales > Piscirickettsiaceae > Methylophaga > Methylophaga marina. The sequence goes on along the minus strand of NZ_AP027741.1, from coordinate 1,630,761 downwards.
TGAAATGCCTGTTCGGGTGAGTCAGATCCCATAATCGTCGCCGCAACCGCTAAGCTGTTTTTCTGGAGAATCCCTACAATGATGTGACGAAATTGAACCTGACCCTCAGCAATGAAAGGTTCAGCCATGTCACGGAATTTATGGCAATAAGGACAAAACGGATCCGAAAAGGTATACACAATTCGCGGCGCGTTTTTATCACCATCTTGCACCCAGTCCATTTCTTCTACTTGTTGCCATAACTTTTCATTTTTCGGTTTGGTTATCAGTTGATTAATCGCATCTGCCCCCAGATTTTTACCCTCTGTATCGATTAAATCGCCGATAACGGCATGGCGTTTATCCGGGGTGACATAAATACTCATTGCTTCGTCTTTATAGGTACCCACATAGCCAGTCAGTTCAGAGGGGGTGTCAAACTTATCGATGATGGTCACACCCTGCTGCTCGATGTATGACAACACATTTTCCTGCTTGGCCGTATCAGACTGTTTGTTGAGAAAATAAAAACTAATCGTTGCGAGAAAAATGGCGACCAAGAGGCCAATGAAGATTTTTTTCATCAGAATTCCGAATCCGTTTAAGTGTTTAATGACGTGAGTGTAAGTCAGCAAAAAAAGGAATTAGTTTACTCAGCCAGGAATATAAACGCTCAAAATACAAAAAGGCGCTCAAACGAGCGCCTTTTTACGAGAGAGAAATTCAGAAGGGAAATAGGCTATTTCGATTCAGCTTTCATGACTTTATGTGCAATTCGGCCTAATCCACCGTGTAATTTTGCTGCTTTTAAGTCATCTAAGTTTGTGGCATGGCCGACAACCACAGCGTCCCCCATACCTAGACCAATATGCGGATCACACTGGTACACATAAATACCTTCTTTACTAAATTCTCTTGAGACATTTTGGCCAATCTCAGATTTAAATCTTTTGCCCCATCTGGCTGAAACATAAAGTGCACATTATGAATATCCATATTGGTCCAGTTCACCGTATCCCCAGGCTCTACATTAACAATCAGTGGGTCAAATTTCGTGCCTTCCGCTTTCACCGTGGTTTGTTTTGCAAATGCTGCACCACTTATCAATAGTGTGGCCAAGGTCATGACAGTTAAGCTTTTTCTTAACGTACTCATTTTTTTCTCCTTTTTATTATGAATTCACATCCCAATAGTGAAGGACTCATAAGTACGTCATGATTATGTAAGACATAGTTCAGCTAAGCTGGGTAAAGTTATGTAAACTCGGATAAGTTAACGTTCGGCCTGAGCCATTGTCCGTATTTTGTCATTCGCCTCTTCGGTACGGTAGACCAGCTTACGCACCTCATCTGCCACGACAGCAAATCCGCGCCCGGCTTCACCAGCACGGGCAGCCTCAATAGCGGCATTTAAGGCCAGTAAATTGGTTTGCTGAGTAATTTCGGTGATCACATCCGCAACAGTGAGGATTTCCGTCATACGGGTTTCGGCACGCTCCATTTCCATGGTATGCAGCTCACGAGCACTGTACTCATGGCTGATATTGCGAATCGCTCCTGCTGACTTCACAGCCACTCCCTCTTCATTACGAATGGTCGCCGCCCGCTCACGAAACCAGACATACTCACCCGTCGCCATTTTTAAACGATACTCGGCAACATAGGGTGTACTGCCCGTTTTATCATTGATATGTTTTGTGAACGCTTCCAGGGTCGCATCCATATCTTCAGGATGAATAGCATTTAACCAGCTATCCCACCCATCTGGAAAATCCTCCTGACGTTTGTGGCCTAACAACTCTCGGAATTGTTCTGACCAAGTAATGACACTTTTCTCATTATCAGGATCACCATTTACCAGCGTTAACATCCAAACACCCTCAGTCAACGCTGACTTAGCTAAGTTATTATTATCAACCTCACCTGATAAGCGTCGGTTTTCACTTTGCAAATGATCCATTTCTGAATACAAAGAAGATAAGGTTTGATTCAATGAATCCGATTGCTGTCGGAGCGCGTCCAGTTCGTGCTCAAACGTTTGCCGCTGTTCTATCAAAAGCTGTTGGTGGTTATGGTTCAACTCTTCTACTTCAGCCTGATGCGCCTTTTGCAAAGAGGACAGATAGTCGCCAATACGATCTATCGGGGCTCGCAAATAACTATGCATCCACACTGGCACACGTTTAAACGGCGACTCAATCGACTTATCAACAACCGATAAAATTGACTCAGATACATACTGTAAACGCCCAGTATTAAACAGCTTCCACCCCATACAACGTTTCCTTTTATAAACAGTTATAAAGGCTGAACCTAGGAAAGCAGCCGGGCACGTTTTGGGTCATAAAAAGGCAGTTTTGTGACCAGACCTCCCAAACGTTTCTGAATACCATCCAGCTTACCTACTTCCAGCCGTGTATCTTGTTTTGCAAACTCCGGGGCTACACGAATCATCGCAATTTGTTTACCTAACAAAGGCGACATAATGGCACTTGTCACAATACCTACTGGGAATCGACCTTGATACACCAAATCACCATGAGCTGCAGGATCGCCACCATCAAGAATCAGGCCAACTAATTTGTGTCGGCTTTCTGGGTTCTCCCGAGCCAATGCTTCACGGCCGACAAAATCCTCCTCTTTTGAACTCAATGGCACACTGAATCCGGTTCCCGCTTCAAACGGTGTCACATCTGGACCAAACTCATATTCCGCCATGCTCAGACCTGCTTCAACACGTAACATATCCAGTGCATCAAATCCCATCGGAGCAATATCAAAAGGTTGCCCTGCTTGCCACACGGCATCCCATAAAGATTCAGCCGCATCCGGATGACACCAGACTTCATAACCTAACTCACCGGTATAACCGGTTCTAGACACCATCACGGGCACACCATCAGGCCCACCTAAACGCCCAATGGTGAAGTGAAACCACTTCAGTTTTTCTACTGAGGTCTGACTTTCTGATGTCCAGATAATCTGGCTGAGTAATTCGCGACTATCTGGCCCCTGTACAGCGAGGTTATGAATCTGCTCCGTTGCGTTACGAATGCTGACTTTAAAGCCTTTTTCTTTGGCTTTTTCAGCCATCCAGACCATGGTGTAACTATCACCACAGAACCAGCGATAAGCCTGATCAGCCATACGGAAAATAGTACCGTCATCAATCATGCCGCCCGTTTCCAGACAAATTGCCGAGTGAGCGATTTCACCCACCGCCATACGTCGTACATTTTGTGTCAATAGATACTGCAAAAAGGCCACCGCATCAGGCCCGGTAATATCGATTTTACGAAGGGGGTTAAATCCAGTACCGCAACGCGTTCACGACACGCCAGATATTCCGCATTAGCACCCCAACCTTCATACTCAGCTGCGACCCAATAGCCGGCATATTCAATAAATTTCTTGGTTAAGGCAGATGTACGGCTATGAAAGCCAGATGTTTTGGTCATACGAGGATGCTCCTCAGCAGTAATTCGATGGGCTATTGAACGAGGGAAAGTGTGTTCTTCCCCATAAATGCGGACGTGAATATCTGTCGGAATCCAGCCATTTGCCGGATCAATATCATCGGGACAGGCTGATGAAGCACAAATCAGATCTTTATCTGCCCTCATCAAGACATAATCACCAGGACGAGACCAGGGCTCATCCATAAATACCGTGCCGCAAGGCTCAATACCAGTATTAAAAAATAGATTAATCGCTGGCCATCCAGCACGAGGCTTGATGCCATATGGCTTGAGTACGTTATTGAAGTTTTCAGTACAACTGATGTGACCAAAATAACCACTGTCTTCGTAATATTTGGCTGTGCAGGCGAACAGGAAACTATCATGACGACCAACGGTGTCTTGTACGACTTCGACCATCGACATCATGTCCGGTCCCAGAAAACGGGAATGCAGACCAGGCACAGGATTACTCAAGCCTATAACGGTTCGCGTCGCGGTGGCGTCCAATCCGACCTCTTCACCATTCTCTAAGGCCTGTTTGTCAAAGGCGATAAAGTCAGAACATTGCTTACCAGAAACATCGATAATCTGAATCCATTCGCCCTTTTTTACTTCATAGGTGCGAGCAGATGCACGAGGAATGCGTATCTCTTTTTTGATCTCAGCTAGTGGCTCAGGTAGCACTTCGGCCAACGGATCCGCATATTTCACCACTACCTGTAATTCAGTCGGTGGTGTATGTTCTTCGATAGACATACTGGCCCCAGCGGCGACAATGACGACCGTTAAGTCAGCATAGGCAACAAAGCTTGGAGACTCATGACCTTCAACACGTAATACCGTCTGATACTGCTCAGGATGAATCTGCCAGCTTTCGAACTGTTGGGCTAAGGCCTTCGCAGCCAGATCATCCTGCTGCAACTGCCTTTGAACATGATCTGCATTCACTGGCGAGCGGGCATCTAATAACTGAGGCGCCACTTGTCCTTGCTTATCCAACACAATTAATTCGCCGGGCTGTTCACCATCGACACTGTTGATTTCAAGCACATCCCCCACATGTAACGACAAGCGGATCGCTTGCTGTCCCTCAACTCGAAATTGTTGGCTATCTATCGGCGATTGCAGATTAAGAAACCGTTCTTCATCCCATTCTTCTTCGATCATTTCTAACATGTTTTACCTTGTCTTCCAGCGATAAGCCGGCGTGATTTTTGTTCATCTCTGGTGCAAGCTCAACAGGCTCTGAACCAGAAAAGTGCACAATATTGTTCTGCCTGTCTGACAAAAAAATAAATTTCTCTAGGTTTAACAATATTTACCTTCAGTAAACATAATTCAATCCTCCTGATGGAGTATCCCATTAGTTATAACCCGGCAAATACTCAGTGAAATGGCACAAAATCTGCTGTTACAGAACAAAACAAACGTAAGACAGACCACTCCATTTCTGGTGTGGACGTTGCGAAGGTAATACAGATGATCAATATCAAACTCAAAAGCTGGATAGATGGGCAGACTTGGTTTGGTGAAACAGTACGCGCTGTCACCAAAAATAAGGAATTACCCTCTCTAGACTTCAATGACTTAGCCTTTAAACTCGCCACCGCTGAACATATCAGTGAAACCCTGCCCGTTGTACTAAAATCACTCCAATCCCTGATGGAGGATCTATTTCCGCATAAACAGCAAGCAGAGCTGTTGATTTTGTTCAGTAACCCGTCTACTTCTGAAACCTTTATGCATCATGGTCTGGAGCAAGCGCCACCAGCAAAACTGATGCAGTCATTGCATCACTTATTCACTGTCGGTAAGGCACCCGATACCAGTGACATGATGGAAGTAGATGGCCTGACTGTCGCCCCCAACCGTTTATTCGAGCACGACAATCTGACGGTCTGGTCCTTATTTTTATTTCGTGACACGGTGCCAAGTACTAAACAATTAAAGTGGAAAACCGCCAGCATTGAAAACACCCTATATAAAGGCTTACAAGCCTGGTATCACAAGGAAAGCAAATTAAAAAAGGCCCTGGAATCCGAGCGTGCGATGTATGCGGCTGAACTACATGACTCACTGGCACAGGTATTAGGATACTTACGTCTAAAAAGCCTGAAACTGGATAAACTCTGTCAGCAGGATGAGTTCAGTTCACTGAAACCGATTACTGAAGATTTAGCCTCCTATACACAATGCGCTTATCATCAAACACGCGAACTCATAACCTCCTCACGTCTGACCATGCAAAGTGAGAATCTGTCACAGGGTGTGATTAATTCTATAAAAGAGTTTGAACATCAATCGGCTATCGTATTCGAACTGGACAATCGTCTGCCTCTAAATATGTTGTCACCGCAGCAGTCGATGCAAATGCTGTATATCGTTCGTGAAAGCCTCAGTAATATCGTCCGTCACTCTCATGCCACACATGCACGTGTGGTACTCCTCCTAAAAACGAGCTCACTCATTCATATTCAAATTGAAGATAACGGGACGGGCATTAACCCAGAAGCCGCCCGAAGTGATAGTTTTGGTTTACAGATTATGAAAGAACGGGCTGATCGTATCGGCGCCAGCTTAGAGATTAATAACCGTCCCGAAGGCGGCACCCGGGTTGATCTCAGCCTGGATCTGGAGGCGAATGAATGAGTGATACCCCAATTACTGTGGTGGTTGTCGATGATCACCCCTTATTTCGTCGTGGCGTGGTTGAACTGCTCAACGACAGTGAAGAAATGACCGTTATTGCTGAATACGATAATGCTGAAGCCTTACTCGACAACATAGAGAATACTTACCCGGATATCCTACTATTGGACATGCAGATGCCCGGCAAGTCGGGCCTGGGTGTATTGAGACAACTACGTGAACATGACGATAAATTAAAAATCATCATTATCACCGCCTGTAATGAACAGGATAAATTGCTCGAAGCTCTACGCTACGGTGCTAATGGTTACCTGCAAAAAGACACACCACCTGATGAGATTTTGTCGCAATTACTGTCGGTTTTACATGGGAATGTCGCCATGAATGCCGGTGCTATTACGTCTCTTGCCAGCCATCTGCGTGAAAATAAGGAAGATGAGGACACCCCCTCCAGTTCTATATTGTCTCACCTCACTGAGCGTGAACGTGAAACGCTATTTTTTATAGCTAAAGGGCTAAATAACAAACTGATTGCCCGTGAACTGGGTATTAGTGATGGCACGGTTAAAGTCTATGTAAAAAGTCTGTTGCGTAAAATAAACCTGCATTCCCGACTTGAACTGGCAGCGTGGGCTCACCGCAACCTCTCCGCAGAGCTACTGGACAAGGAAATGTAAAAATGACCTTGTTGAAATGGCCTCGCCGTCAGCCACAAACGCAAGCGGAAGAAGCGCAATTACTGAAGCTGTTTAATAGTTTGAATGATGTGGTGTTGTTACTCGACAAACAGCATCAGGTGCAATTTATTAATCAGTATTGGGAAACCATCACCGGCATTCCCGTTGAACAAACGCTTGGCCGTTTATTTTCTGATTTTCTGCATCCGGAAGAGCTCCCTAGCTGGTCACAGCTACTCAATAAAATCACACCTAACCAGCATGAAACAGTCTGGTTTCGCCTAATTAGTGCGAGTGGTGAGTTACGTTGGTGTGAAATGCGAATTCAATCTGTCAATAAAGACCAGCTCTATCCGCTTTCAGCCACCTTGTGTGACATCACACCACAAGTACGAAATGAAGAAGTGCGCCATGCCAGCCACCGAAGCTTACAAAGCCTGGTCGACCGCTTGCCTGCTATGTTGTATCGCTCAAGGAACAATGCCAGTTGGAGCATGGAATATGTCAGTGAGGGCTGTGAGCTCATTACCGGCTACACAGCTGAGAGCATGCTAAACCAGTCACAAGTCTCGCTCGGGTCTATTATTCATCCAGATGATGCCACCCGTGTATGGGAGGATGTACAACAGGCATTAGAAACATTTTCACCCTTTGATATTCACTACCGTTTAACCCGGGCAGATGGCAAAGAAGTCAGTGTGCAGGATAAAGGCCGAGGCCTTTATTCGGAAAGCGGCATGGTGCTTGGTGTGGAGGGCATTCTACTGTTAACTACTGAGTCTTAACAGCTGATTAAGATGATGTTTTCTAAGCTAATCTACCCCCACTTTTACCCTTTTGGGATACCCACTCAAGAGGATTTCTCCCGCTAACACAGCGAGCTATTTTGGTCGGTAAGCGCTGTCGATTTTCGCAGCATGATTGACTAAATAACACTAATGGAGAACCCCTATGGCAACTCGTATTGCGATACTTGGTGCAGGCCCAAGTGGTATGGCACAACTGAGAGCATTCCAGTCCGCACAAGAAAAAGGTGCAGATATTCCTGAACTCGTTTGTTTTGAAAAACAAGCTGATTGGGGCGGCCAGTGGAATTACACCTGGCGCACAGGCTTAGATGAAAATGGCGAACCTGTTCATAGCAGTATGTATCGTTACCTGTGGTCTAATGGCCCGAAAGAATGTTTAGAGTTTGCTGATTACACCTTTGACGAGCACTTTGGCAAACCGATTGCCTCATACCCGCCTCGTGAAGTGTTGTGGGACTACATCAAAGGACGTGTTGAAAAAGCCGGCGTCAGAAAATATATCCGTTTTAATACCGCTGTTCGTCATGTTGAATTCAACGAAGGCACTCAGACGTTTACCGTCACTGTGCAGGACCATAGCACTGACACGATTTACTCAGAAGAGTTTGATTATGTAGTCTGTTGTACCGGTCACTTCTCCACACCCTATGTGCCTGAGTTTGAAGGATTCGACAAATTTGGTGGTCGCATTCTGCATGCCCATGACTTCCGAGACGCACTGGAATTTAAAGATAAAACCGTCTTACTGGTGGGCAGCAGTTACTCCGCCGAAGATATCGGTTCGCAATGTTATAAATACGGTGCGAAAAAACTGATCAGCTGCTATCGCACGGCACCTATGGGCTATAAATGGCCTGAAAACTGGGATGAAAGACCCAATCTGGTTCGTGTTGATACGGAAAAAGCCTATTTTGCTGATGGCTCCTCTGAAAACGTTGATGCCATTATTTTATGCACGGGCTACATTCACCACTTCCCATTCCTCAATGATGATCTGCGACTGGTGACCAATAACCGCTTATGGCCACTCGACCTATACAAAGGCGTGGTGTGGGAAGACAATCCAAAATTCTTCTACATTGGTATGCAGGATCAATGGTATAGCTTCAATATGTTTGATGCTCAAGCCTGGTATGCCCGTGATGTGATTATGGGACGTATCCCATTACCATCAAAAGAAGAGATGAAAGCCGATAGTATGGCTTGGCGTGAAAAAGAACTGACGCTGGAAACCGCTGAAGAAATGTATACCTATCAAGGTGATTACATTCAGGAACTGATTGACATGACCGACTATCCGTCATTCGATATTCCGGCAGTCAACCAAACCTTCCTTGAATGGAAACATCATAAAAAAGAAAACATTATGACCTTCCGTGATCACTCCTACCGTTCACTGATGACAGGCACCATGTCACCTAAACATCATACTCCCTGGATAGATGCACTGGATGACTCACTGGAAGCCTATCTCTCTGATAAGAGCGAAATTCCTGTGGCGAAAGAAGCCTAAACAACTTATATGGACTGGAGAAAATCATGACAAGCGTCACCAAGATTATCGATAAAACCGTTGAGCCGATTGAATCCGATCTGGATGGCTGGGTGAAACAGACGGGCAACCCGACCATGAAGACATGGATTGAATACAAAAGCGAAGATGGCAGCATACTGTCAGGTCGTTGGGAAGCGACTCAAGGCACCTATCATGCGACCTATGGTGGTTGGGAGTTTGTCCACATCATGGCCGGTAAAGCGATTGTCACGGCTGAAGGTGGTGAACCTCTTACTCTAAGTGCTGGCGAATCCATGGTGTTTGAAAAAACCTTTGTCGGTACTTGGGAAATCATCGAACCGATAACCAAACACTTTGTGCTGAAGCTCTAACTGAGTGTTTTTAAACGATCTGTTCCTTGGAGTGGATACCTTTGGTGTTCACTCCTTTTTTTATTGAGGACATGGCCATGATTCATACCATCTATATTGCTGAACACAATCTTGGAAAACAGCTTAAAGTCGATAAGGTCGACCTCATCATGGGTAAAGGCATCGTCGGTGACCGTAACTTTGATCGTGCTCAGTGGCCGGGGCAGAATATTACCTTTATTGAAATGGAAGAAATCGAAGCCTTTAACAATAATTACCAGCAGCGTATCCAACTGGCCGATACCCGACGAAATGTCATCACCCAAGGCATCCGATTGAATGATCTGGTCGGCAAAGAGTTTCTGATTGGTGGTGTGCGTTTCAAGGGTATCGAGCTGTGTGAGCCCTGCGCCACACTTGGCAAGTTATTAAGTAATGACACGATAGCTAAAAAAGACGTGGTGAAAGCCTTTGTGCATAAAAGTGGATTACGTGCAGACGTGCTGAGTGATGGTGAAATCCATGCGGGTATGACGTTTGAAGTCATAGAAACAGTCTAGTCACGCAAGGCGTCACTAGACTATTTATTTAATCATTCATCTGATGTAATAACGCAAAAATCGCTTCACGGCTTTGTTGTAGGTACGGCGTGTCATCAAATAACTCCGCTTCACTCTGCACATATTCGCCTTCAGGCAAGGACTTCTCGATAGCATAAAATGCATCGACCGTACCGTGCTCTGCCTCTAAATGAAACTGTAATGCCCAGACGTATTTACCCAGATGAAAACCTTGATAAGGAGTAATCAGACTACTCGCGAAGGGAAATGCATTTACAGGCAGTTCAAAACACTCACCATGCCAGCTTAATGGTTCAAATGAATCAGGCATCCAGGTAGCGGTATCATCGGTCTTTGTAACCGTATGCCAGCCAATTTCCTGCTGTTCATTCTGGTACACTTTCGCCCCCATCGCACAGGCAATCAGTTGCCCCCCAGACAAATGCCCAACACTTTTTTACCGGCTTCAATCGCTTCTTTAATCAACTTTTTCTCAGCGGGCAACCACGGATAATTGTCTTCATCATTCACACTCATCGGACCACCCATGATTAATAACCAATCAAAGGTATCAATCGTCGGTAATGCTTCATTAAAATCCAGGCGATATGTCTGCAACTCAAACGCTTTATCAGCAAACCAACCCTGCATCGAGCCAATCCATTCACCCTCTGCATGCTGCAAAATGGCTACTTTCTGCACTGTTATTACTCCGTAAACTTTTTGTTTCAGAGATGCTGATTACTGAAAATTTGTCAGCCATCCCACCGATGATCCGCATGATCATGCTAAATAATTGTTATCGCTAGAATAGTTGAAGACAGAACCGAAAGAAACCGTGCGCTATGATCTTTGCCGAAATCCGATATATCACCATAATTGAAGCGCTGATGAAGAACGTCTTTTCTATTGCGCCACCAGCATGTCAGCCCGATAAAACGCACCGGTGTTTTCGCCCAAAGCTTTCACCAGTTTGGGCAATAATGTCGTCATGGTTTCCATTAACTGCCAGGGCGGATTGATAATAAACATCCCAGATGACGTCATACCGCGTCTGGAGGAATCGGCATCTAAGCCAAGTTCATAGCGTTGTATATTCGTGATACCACTGCTTATTAACTGTTTATCCAGTCGGTTAATACGCGCTCTGTCTACCACCGGATACCAAATCGCATATGTTCCCGTGGCAAATTTTTTATGAGCTTTCAGCACAGTCTGAAAGACTTCATCATAATCTGACTTTATCTCATAAGATGGGTCAATCAATACCAGTGCCCGACGTGAATCAGGCGGTAATAAACTCAGCAAACCTTTCAGACCATCCTCCCGTCTGACACGCGCTTGTTTAAATGGCCGCAGATTATTTGCCAGAAACACACTGTCTTCTGGGTGCAGATCAAAGCACCAGGCTTGATCCTGAGACCGTAAATACTGCGTCGCCAACAAAGGTGAGCCAGGATAAAACGTCAGATCATTGCCAGCATTCACCACTTTCACTGCCGTCTGATAGGACAGTAGCTCAGGCCAATCCAACGCAATTAGTTTTGTAATACCCTTTTGATATTCCTGATTTTTTTCAGCGTGGTCCGAACGTAAATGATACAAGCCCGCCCCGGAATGGGTATCAATATAACTAAAAGCTTTTTCTTTTTTCACCATATGCTGAAGCAATTCGATCAACACGATATGTTTCAACACATCCGCGAAATTACCCGCATGGAATGAATGACGATAACTTAACAAAGCTGAATCCTATGCAGGTAAATGAAGTTGTTCTGCAAATTATGCCTGTTAGTGACCGGTTTGAGTGGAAATTGTTGTATGACTTAAACGCTACATGACAAGAAGTCAGCTACTTATACTCATTCTGAAACAACCTGACCCGGTTTCGCCCATTTCTTTTCGCCTCGTACATAGCAAAGTCAGCACAATTTAATAGCCCATCCTCTTCTGTACTATGCACAGGGTAGAGCGCCACGCCAATGCTGGCTCCGACGCTGACAGTTAAATCTTCAAATGTCATGGGGCTTTGCAATGACTCCAATACTTTCTCAGCAACCTGGATGGCTGCCTGTTCATCACTGACTTTATGCAGCAACACGACGAACTCATCACCACCGAGTCTGGCGACGGAGTCCGGTTTACGGAGACAGTCACGGATGCGTTCGGCACACTGAATCAACACCGCATCCCCCACATCGTGTCCGTAGGTATCATTAATCGGTTTGAATTCATCCAAATCGATAAACATTAAGGCTAAGGCGTATTTATCCCGCTCTGCCATGGTCATCGCCAAGTGCAGCCGTTCTCTGAATAAGATCCGATTTGGCAACCCGGTCAGTGCATCGTGATGAGCGAGATGCTGGGCATGCTCCTCCATGACTTTTCTATCTGTAATATCGTAAAACCAAGCCAAAATCATTTGCTTGCTGTGATATTCAATTTGAAGATAGGAGGCGAGAGCCCATTTCGTTGTTTGCTGGCTATCAGGGAAGTGCAGTTCAACTAATTGATTATTCACTTGCTGACCGAACTCAATTAACTTCACCGTATCATCGTATTCAACCTTATTTGCATAATAACGTCGAAGCGTGACTCCTAAAGCTTCCTGATGTTTCTTTTCGATTAAAGCGGCATAACTTTTATTCGCAAAGACCACTTCTTGTGTGTCGATATCAATAATGGATGCCGCAGTGGGGCTAAAGTCCAACATCATTCGCAAGCGTGATTCGCTTTCTAATGCTTTGATACGTAGCCTTGCATTTTCCAGGAAGGTTTCGCCTGATTTTTTAGCCGCCAGAAAGATAAACAATAAAAAAAGCACCAGCATGGCGCTCATACCGTATGTTATCGTTTCACCTTGCCCAATAAGAATGACAATATGTGGCAGCATGGTGGGAAGAACGAAAGCCACTACCGATCTCCGATCCACTGAGAGTGATGCCATTGCACCCGAAGCTATCCCGCCAATGGTAAATGACAAAAATGCCTGATAGGCAATATTGTCATGAGGCATCAGGATGACGCCACCTATTCCCCAGATGGTGCCCGACATCAAAACACTGAAACGAAAGTACTGTAGCCATCTAGTCTGATTAATTTCTGCTTTGTTATGATCTCTATGCCAGCACACCAACAAAATACATCTTGAGATCAAAACAATCACCAACACCCCGTACCAGCTCAAGGAGGTCGACATTGACGTCACCGGGAGTTGAACAATAATCAGTATCAAACCTAGCGAGGCATTGATGGCGATAGAAAAAATGCTCGCCGTAAAAAGCAGTTTAAGTTTCTGTTCTAAAACGCTTTCAACGTAAACTGGTTGGTCAGATTTGCTCTGGCACATCTGACGACCTACACAGCTTTAATAGTACAAACGCATGTTTTACGTTTCACATTCACTCCCCCAGCATTTTATTTGGGTAAGTTCATCTTATACCCGTATGTAAACAGATGCCACAGATTCAATCACACTGTTTATCTCACTCTGAATCAAGGATACATCTATTGATGGTAAACCCAGTTAATTGTGTTAGGCGTCCTATTTTGCTAGGGTGAAAGTTCATAGGTAGTGAAGAACACTCTTCAACAATAATGTATATCTACCGCAATATCATTCATTAGTGATTATCACTCTACTCAACTCAGAGTTATCAAATAAGTCGTTTCACTCTTGTAATAGCGAGAAGTCTTCTTTAACTAATTCAAGGAAAAATACAATGACACTACAAAATATATACACAGAAAACCCAACAAACGTTTCAAGTTTTATCGCTGCTTCGATGAAGCTCTCAGATGAAGAAGAAAAAGAAGCAGAAGAAACGCCTGAGGCGCCAAAGCCCTCAGAGGGAACATATCAACCAGACGATCCTGACGATAAAAAACAAAAAGATGCCGAAAAGGCACCGATTATGCCTCAACCACCGACGCCACCGTAGCGGCAAAGTAATTGGGGGGATCGATGTTTAAAGACAAACCACTCTCTAATACAGAATAGTTAGGGTCAGGAGATTAATATCGTCACGCCTGCATTTGAGAGTTAATAAAAGCGTAGAAAAAGTCTCAGTCGAGGGAGTCAATAACACTCACTCGTTAGGCATCTATCTATTGCTTTTGTAAAACGATGCGTGACCATTTTACATTCTCCTTATTAGGTAGAATGCTATCTTGATTTTTTGCCATAAAAATACAATCAAAACCGTATTTTTTAAATAGCTCGCTAGTCTGCATGGGATCAGTAGGAAACATACGTGTTCCCATCCCGGCAGGTCCGTTTCTCAATGAGATAGCGCATTTCCCGTTTCGCTTTACGATGCTAGAAATTGTGGCAGCTGCTTGCTCTCTTTCCTTGTCGTTTAGGTGATGCCAAACGCCTTCTATTAAAACGAATTCAAATTTATGAGCATCCGCTGAATCCAGAATTGATAAATGAGGGAGGCTACCAGCCAACCATTTTACAGATGACGCTTTGTAAAAATTCTGGGCGGCAATTCTGAACTCCTGCATGGGTTCTATGGCTGTAACATGAAACCCTAGCTCATCTAATGCTGCTGCATTTTGGCCAGCGCCAGCCCCCACATCCAGCACATGACTTTTTCAGGGGTAAATACTCAACAAAATCTCTGCATACAATTTGAAAATCCAACGCTTGGCTGGTTTCAATAAAGCGAGATATATGTCTCTCATATCCTTCAATCCCTACGGTCATCTTGCTCATCTAGCTTCTGGCAAAGGCAACACTTCAACTGATTATGTCTCATCACCGTTGTACCAAGCTCCACAATAATTAGGGGGTCGTGAGAACCTCAACACTATCTGCACGGCAGGCGTTCTTACTCCAGTCAAAGGTATTAATAGGATTGGTCACATAACGAATCCCTGACACCTTCACGGTGGCGCCTTTAGGTATATCCAACGGCGCACCGTCACCGACTATAGCGGCTGACCGGCAATAACGCTTCCAATCATCACGCCCTTTTGCATTAACTGAGGATCCAAAGCGTAAGACGCCAACCACATCCGGAATCGAAGCATATTCAGGCGTCCATGTTGGTTCAGGTGTTGTTTGAGGTACGAGCTTGGCATGGGCGTCCCGGCAGGCTTGAATATCGGCATCCGCTACCTCCCTGCCACGCTCAAGCTCCCGCGATGGAAAATTACACGCTTGCAAACAGTCGCTGCGTGCAGCACGACACTCCATAGCTTTCTGTTTCAGTTCCGCTGTTAACTCAGGTAAGTCCTGTCGCGCAGAGGCGATTGGAACCAGATTTGTGGCTATGAACAACAGTGTCAGTATGGTTTTGACGATTTGACTAAATGATGCTGAATTCATTGGAAACCCTCTCATATAAATATGATTGATAACAGGAAACACAGTACTAGCTCAAAGGTCTGCCAACTTAATTTTGTTAGCAGTGCATTTTGTACATCGTCACGCCGACGTTATCAAGCTGGCCAACTGTCATTATTGTGACTTCCAAGCCATAGATACTTGGTTTTTCCATTGAACACTCAAGCGTAGTCTTAAGAAACATTTCTGTCTTAGACGTGACAGGCGATTCATCATTGTTATAAAAAAAGATTTCTTTGTCGTTCGGATTTCTTCCTGTGTGAGCGAAACCTTCTTCGAGCAATACCTGATTCAATTCTGCGGTGTCACTTCTTAACTGAGCAAATGAATTTGTGGTGCTTTGACTGGAGTAGTTAATTGATACGATTTTATTGTTATCAACGCCCACTATTAGCTTTATCTTGTTTTTTTGTTTCTGGTTAGAACGACATGTCCAATAATTAACATCAAAACGATCCTTAACTCTACATTTAAAGCCATTCTTTGTGAGTTCCTTGAACTCTTCGACTGAGGAGTTAAGCGAAAGACCATTAATTTCAAACGACTCAATACGCTCAGGAATAAGGCTATCCGAAGCGAGGGCTTGCATGGAGATGCTTGCCAGAACAATAAAAAGAAAATGATGTGCGTGCTTAATGTAATTTTTTAGCATGATAGTGTTGTCCTTAATGATTGAAATTAAAATCCCTAATTATTTGGGTCAGTGTAAAAAAGGCTAAAATCAAACATTCTGACTCTGTTGATTTTAACAGTCTGTTATGTGCTGTTTATTGCACATGTCTCTCTACAAAGCTATTTAACTCAGAAACTGTGCGAATAACATGTAGTGATTTATCAGCCGATAGTTTCTCTAACCTTTGCATAAACCGATCATTCCAAAATTTGGGACAAAGCTTCAACACTTTATAACTCTCCAGCGTTCCCTTTAAAACCGAGCTTCCTTCGGGCCAGCCCTCTGGCTTTATGAATAGGCCCTTTAGAAAGCGCTTCGTCACTAACCAATAAGTGACAAAATACGGTAATTCTACATAAATCAAAGTATCAGCTTCTTCTAGCCGCTTATTAAACGACTCCACTGAATCCATTGGGCCAAAGCCCTCAATGATCCACTCTTCGTAAGAAAGAATGCTCTCATGGAGTTCTTCGTAGCTCTTTCGGTCTACCTGTTCTCCATTTGGTTTATATAAAATTGAATCCAAGGCATACAATTTTATACCTGTAGCTAATGCTAGCTTCTTACTTAAAGTTGACTTTCCATTAGCAGGCTTACCGAATACAGCTATTTTTTTCATTCTAGCTCCTCCAAATAAGATTAATCCCCGGAGGCAGAAACAGAAAACCCGCCTCTAGGGCGGGTTTGATAAATTCTCAACGCATCAAAAATCCCACCATTCCTATGGAATGATGATAATAATTCGAGCTACATTTTGCGTACGATTTGTGTTCATTCGCGTATCTTGATTGACGGATAATTTGATGTCAACTTGAAGTTTTATGAGACCTGGATGACCTAAGCATATAATGCCCAGCTCACCATCGCCTAAACTGGAGGGCTTTTTTTGGTAAAGTGAGCACAGCGACCCCACAAAAAGCACGTACGTTTGGGCGCCTGCCTAGAGCTGGTTGTTAGGCTTCAGATACTTCAAGGATTACGCTTGTTTGAATTTTTGGGTTCCAATACAAGCCGCCACCGTATTTAAAGTAATCCTTTATAGCACTCAGGGCTTCTGTGTGAGACTCGAATATTGTGAATCTGTAGTTTTTAGTTATATCAGCTGATTTTGTGTCAGTTGTGACGATAATCGACATATTATATTCACCAGCATTCCAACAGAAGTGCTTTTCGAAAAAATCAAATGCAGGACTCACGAGCTCATCAGGATGCTCATATAATTCCTCTTTATTCCCTTCATCATTTGTTTCTTTTTTGTGTGATCTAAAGTCAGTAAGTAAGTCGCCTTCAATTTTTTGATAAATTTTCTCGTCGTCTCTGTTAAAAAAGTTGAGAAAGTTTGTAATATGCGCCCATTCGTCGTTAGGCTCCAGAGCAAAAGTAGTAAAGAGGACCGTATTCTGATCATTTTGATTCTGCAAGTAATTTTGTGCTGGCAAATTTGCTAAATGCGTTCCATCTTTTGAGATAGACACCTTTAGGTCTTTTATTCTGACTCGACGACCTCCAATATTATTAAGGATCAAATGCAATTGGAGATTCGGATTCCCAAGCTTATGCGTAATAGATATCTTAGAATATAGTTCTAAATCAAGTTTGGCTCGTTTTAACATTACATGTATTGGAGGGAGTTGAGATAGAACCATCGCTGCAAATGCAACTACAACAGCCCAAAATGACCAGTCTAGATACAGTGGCGTTGCAACATTTTGCATTTTGAATCTCCGATATTATTTTTTTAGCCTAACAGAGTGTTTTATGAGGCCACTAGCCTCATAATAAATATTAAACAGGCGGCCTTATAATTCCTTTCTAGAAAGTCTAACACGTTGATTATTAATGAAAGTCATTTTTTATTTAGAGAGTTATGAGGCCAACCGTTAAAGCGTAGGGTGAAAAATAGTGCCAGCACATTGGCATCCTTCGGGTTCAGTTTTAATATCAAACTATCGCGTTCTAACTAGTCACCAGCTAAACGCGCTTTTGAGCTTTTCAGGTGTTGCTCGAGTGAGTCTAGGCGTTGCTTTATTTCTGCTGATTGTTCACCGAGTGTGGTGGTGTTAACAAGGTTGGCCAGTACTTCATCCTTCTCAAGGCATTTTTCTTCAATTGTCTGTTTAGGATCATCCGAAAAGAGTTGAGTCAGTTTCCCACCAATTTCTTCAATCCATTCTCTGTCGGCATCGGGTGTGGAGGGTAAGTCGCCGAGTTCTTTGGTGACTTGCTGAAAAGAGGTAATGAACGCTTCACGTTCGTCTGCAATATCAAATAGCGGGTGCTGAATATTTTCTTTGCTTAATTCCTCACCCATTGCACGGTAAAAATCGACTGTTTGTATGAGTAATTTCAGAATTTCCAGGGCATCAGCCTGTGCATCTGTTCGTATTATCGACATATTAAACGTCTCCAGAATCGGTAGGTATGTCCCCGACAATTGCCTCTATGGCTTCAGGGATAATCTCAAATTCGACAGGGGTCGTGGTTTTAAATTCACCATCAGCTTCCAGCTCTTTGGGTTTAGAGGTGTAAATACTAAAGTGTTGAGCAGAGTGACGCACGATATGACGCTCATTTGCCAATGCCCCATCACGTAAATTAGGCCCCAATAATAACAATTGCCACCATGGTCGTGGCTTGATAAAAAACAAATGAAGCTGACCGTTTACTAAGGTAGAACGCTGGTCAACAATATTGCCCCCACCGTAATATCGGCCATTGCCGACAGCAAGATGAATCGCTCGACTTGAGCTCTGCCAGTCATCGGTTTTGATATGGACTTTAAAACTTTTGTTTCGTTTGATGGCTTTGAAGAAGGCGCCTAAATAGGCCAACACACCAAACCATTTTTTGCTATCTGAGCTGAGTTCTCGGGTGACATCCACGCCCAGTCCGATATGAGCAACATTCACAAAAAAATGATTATTTACTTTGCCCAGACTGATCCGTTCGCGTTTACCATCAATAATGACTTGTGCGGCGGCGATTAAATCTTGTGGTACACCCAGCGATCGCGCCAGGTCATTGGCTGTGCCCAGTGGGAATATCGCCATGGTACGTTGATATTTATGTATCGCTTCCAGCCCAGTGCTGATAGTCCCATCACCACCGGCGAGGATAATCACGCCATCCTCACGTTCATAATTTTCAATGAGTGTGACTAAGTGATCTTCGCTTTCGGTTTCTTTCACTGACACCTCAAACCCGCCCGATTTCAGTGTTTCTATGGCTTCTTGCAAAGCGTCTTCACTACCATTGCGGCTGTGAGGGTTAATCAGTATCAAGGCATGCTGCATAAATTATTCCCTGTATGTGATCGCTTAATGCTCAATACGGCGATATACCGCTTCCAGAAAGCTATAAAGACCAAAAGCTATTAAGCCGATAGCCACCGTCATGGTGAGCCAACTGCCAAAAGGTGTTGTCTGTAACCATTCCAACGCGTCACTGATCCCTTTATTTTCACTGGTGCCAGAAATAAAGGCGGAACGCAAAATTACCCAGCCAATAATGCACCAGACGATGCCTCTCGATATCAGCCCGAACTGACAGACTCTCTTCATCCAGCGATATTGAGACTCTGGCATCGCCATATATTGCTCAAATCGAGCTTTATAGCCCTTAAACAAGTGAGCAATACCCACACCAACTAATATCAAGCCAATAATACCAACGACGAAAGCCGTGATGTCTGATCCCAGATAGGCCGAGAGGCTGGAAGATGCCGAATCGTCTGACGAGTCCTCTGTGTTATGAAGCAATAACTTGATGGTCCAGTAACAAAGAATACTGTGAGTAATGGCACTTACGATTAAGGAGCCACGCACAACCAAGCCTTTAAACGAATGACCATGCCCATCGGCATCTTTGATGCCTTGAGTAAAGCGCCAAATAATGTAGCCAAGCAAACCAATAATAAGGATGACTAACAGCGTTTGACCAAAAGGCTGCTCTTTGAGATTGAGAATGGCACCTTTGCTACTCGCCTCTTCTCCTCCCAATCCTAGCGTAGAGAGAAAAGCCAACACGCCGATAGTGACATAGATAAGCCCTCTGGCAGCATAGCCCATCCGTGCCAGAATTTGATATGTCGTTGAGTGACTCAAAGCTGATTACTCATTCGGCACCGTGTCGATTTTTTCATGCACAAACTGACGAGACAGATACCAACACATAAGGGCCCAGGCAGAACCTACCGTCCAACCAGCGACAACATCTGTCGGCCAATGCACGCCCAGATAAACACGGCTGATACCGACCAATACTGTTAGCAGAATAGATGTACAAATAATGAGTATTTTCACCTGCCAGCTGGTTTGAAACTGTGCCAGCAAAGCCCCCAGTGTCAGGTAAGTACTGGCTGATAACATGGAGTGCCCGCTGGGAAAGCTTGATGTGTAAACCATGGTGGCGTGTGTCACCAAATCCGGCCTTGCCCTGTCAAAGCCACTCTTCAACATAAAGCTGGCAAGTAATGCGCCGCCGGTAGCCAGCAGAACGACCAAGGCTAATTTACGTTTATGAATCAGTAATAAGAAAATCATCACCCAAACGCTGAGCAATGTCAGTACGGTATTGCCTCCAAGCGCGGTGATGTCATGCCCGACTTGTTCTAACCAGGGTGGGCCCAACAGTTCTTCAGGGTTATCAGCATGACGTAAAGACAACAAAATCCTTTCATCAATCGCTTGAGTCTCACCTTCCATGACTTCGTCGGCCACTTCCATGAATAACCACATAGAGCCTGACAGCAATAGCAGCACAATCCAAAATGCGAGTTCTCGTCGTCCAAACCAGGTCAGTAATCTCTGCATACGCATCCTTATTGCTATGAAAATGATGAAGTCGCTCTACCTTATCTGCAAATGTGAAAGACGTCACTAACCTGGATAAAACTATCACCACGGGGAATAAAAAAGGGCCATCACTTTAGCCCCTTAATATTAAGCGTTATTCATGATGAAGGAAGATCACTGATATTGCTCGACGATGGCCGTCATATCTCTATAACCTTTGGGTGGTTGATACTGTTTGAGCGTCTTGGTTTTAGTTTCTGACCAGGTTGCACCATTACTATCGACATAATAAATAGTGTCACCTTCTCGTTTTATGGCGTAGTGACGATAGGCATCAGATAAGTTGGGATTAGTAAAAACAAAACCATTGACGATTTTGAGTGGTACATTTTCATCCACACCTTGTTGAAAACTCGCATAGCCGTTATTCACCTTCCACCAATAGAAATCATAGCGACTCGCCTGGTCTTTGTACTCCATCGCCCGTATTTCCAGCGTATTGCCTGTTTTGCTCTCTTCAGCCCAGTAACCGTCCAGCTCAGCAGCTTTTATTTCTGGTGCCGGAACGAATGTATAACGATTATGTTTAAAGCTCAGCACAGCCTTATTCCAGTCAATGGTTGTGGTCATTGTTTTATGAAATGTGACACTGTTTTTGCCTGGCGTCAGTGTCACTTCATTGCCGTTCTGCTCGACCTGATATCGATCATCAGCCTGCAAATCACCCTTTGGAGAAAAAGTCGCTATATCACCGTCAATCGCTAACACTCCTCTGCCAGAGGTTTCCACCCAAAAACCGTTCAGGTTGTTTCTCTCTTTTTGCGATTCAGCTAATGCAGCATGCCCCATCAATATTAAGGTGATAAATACCAGCAACTGCATTCTTATTCTTTCTCTCATACTTTCTCCTATGGATGTTGAATCTATTTTGCTTTATTGATGCCAGCCACTTAATTTCATGTGGTTCATTGGCGTTTGAAGCTTTGCCCTATTCGGTTCAGAAATCAGGACAAAATGGTTTCCCAGCCATGACTTTTTCCATATTCATAGTTCTACCGGATTTGTATGATGGGGTCACTGGTATTTCTTCCAGAATCAATAGACACTGATCACCTGTTCAAACTAGGAGAAAGTATGCAAACGGTTGTTATTTTCGGTGCGGCCAGTGGTTTAGGCGCTGCCATGGTGGAGTATTTTCATGAGCAGGGTTTTGAAGTAATAGGTGTCGCTAGAGACCCCGCAAAAAACCCACGTTTAGCCGAGCTAAAAGTGCAGGCACTAAGTTGTGACGCCACCATTCAATCACAGGTAGAACAGACGGTATCCAGCCTGCCAAAAGAGGCTTGGGTCATCTCGACCATGGGCAGTTATCGTGCTGACGTACCAGTGGATTATATCGGTCATCGCTACCTGATTAATGCCATGGAAGTTCACGATATCAAGCGCTTTCTACTGGTGACATCCCTAGGTTGTGGTGACTCATGGCAATATTTGTCTGAGCGCTCTAAACAAGGGTTTGGGGCAGCGGCAAGAGAGAAGTCACTAGCCGAGTCCTGGCTGCAAACCAGTACGCTTGATTACACCATTCTGCGCCCTGGCGGCCTGAAAGACGGTGATCTCACCCACACCGGTCAGCTCTCACAACACCAGGAAGTCCATGGTTTGATTCACCGGAAAGAAGTAGCGAGACTGGCCCATGAGCTACTCAATACTGAACAGAGTGTGGGGCAAATTTATCAATGTATCGACCCAGAGCTTAGCTGGTAATAGCTGCCACCAAGACGATAAACACCTCGGCCAGACGTTTAATTGGCCGAGGTGTTATTCAATATTTGTCTACTTAATGCTGACTTAAACTTCCTGCTCTATCCCAATTGTCACTGGACTTTCACCCGCTTTAACAGGTGGGGTTTCGTTAATCATCATCACGGTGCCGTTTATTGGAGAAGTTAACTCAGTAACCACATTGCCAAAATAATCTCTCACCTCACCGACGATGGTGCCTTTTTCTACCACACTGCCAATTTCAACGCGGGGAGTAAATAAACCATCAACAGGGCTGACGACTGATTTCAGTTTGTCATAAATCACAGGGGCTGGATGCGGGGTCGGCTCACCCGGCAACATATCCAGAAAATAGAGCGCGTTACGTGACAGTTCAAGCGTCGCTTCAACAAACGCTTCATCACTTTGACCCAGATGACCAATTTCAGTGGTCAGTCCTGGTTTTCCACGCGTCATCGCCGTATTCGGATAAGAAATTGAATTCGCTGGATCACGTGGTCGTTCACCATACATCACGATATGTTGCATACCTGTCGCTTTAGCAAACTCAAAGGTCAGCTCATCCAATTCTTCGCTATCTACAAAGGGGGAATAAACGTGTGGCAGTAGTTGCTGATTCCAGCTACCGGAATGCATATCGATAAGGAAGTCCATCTTACTGATGAATTCACGGGTGAAAAATTCAGCCAGCTGTTCGGTCGGCGTGCCATTCTTCTCACCCGGAAATTCACGATTCAGGTTTTTATTATCCGCTGGATGCAGAGCAACACGGCGAGCATGAAAGCCCGGTAAATTGGCTAGATGCACCAAAATCAACGTACCTTTTAACTGCTTTGCATCGACTTCTTCACGTAAACGTTGCAAGGCCAAAATAGCGGGAAACTCATCGCCATGTATACCAGCCGTTAGCAATAAAACTGGACCGGACTCCGCACCATGAATGACGGTAACAGGCACTTCTAGGTCTTTTTCTTTGGCCATATAGGAATGTGATTCCCCCGCCTCGGTAAGCACATCAGCAAGCTCAAAGGGTGATTGTGCAAAAGCGGCGCTGCTAAGTAATAAACTAAAAAGCCACAAGTATTTGCTGACAAAATCAAAACTATATTTCTTGCTGATCATCTTAATTCAGACATCCTGAAGTCATAAAAAAGTGTTGGAGTTGAAATGCTTCAAAAACTTATAGCATGACTGTCAATAGCGACCATATTGAAAATGCACACTGAACGTCTCACTCAAAACTTATTGCTTGCCTGCTCCATTAGCCAAACATGGCGTCTTTTTTCAGTCACCGGGTGATTCACTTTCCTATCGTTTGTATAAGCAACCTATATATCTCAAACAAAATGAAACAACGCTCGCGAAATAAGGTCGAAGCCTGCAATCTGGTGTAAACACAATGCCAAGTTTGCAAAAAACTCACACCATTTGAGCTAACATCCAGACAATAGTTAGTTTACCCTGGTAATAGAAATAAGTATCATTATCAAAAATAACCTTAAATCAAAAACCCATCGCAACTCCAGGAGATACAAACGATGACGATTAATTGGTTCAAACGCCAACATCTTATAGCGTTGTTAGGCGCTGCTGCATTATTTACAGCCCCTGTTACTTTCGCTAACGGCCCAGTCGGTGAACACGTCAATCATTTATCTGACAACCTCGATAATTACTCAAAAGAAGTGAAGTGGCTGAATACAAAAGTCGAAGAAATGATTAGCCGTTATCAGAAAGGTGGTGTAGAAGAAGCCAAACCTGAATTACTCGTTGAATACTGGGAAGAGGTGAAATTCCATTCCGCTATCGAAACCAATTATGTTCCTGTTTACGCTTCTATTTGGCAGGGTTTATACGGTGTGAAGGATGCCTTGGAAGAACAAGAGTCGATTGAAGACATCCGTATTCAACAACGTTTCCTCGAACAATCTTTATGGCAAGCCCTAGGTGCAGTAAAATTAGCGGCTCAATACCAAGACAAAGGCCTGACTGACAAAGTCGCCACGACTGAAGCCAACCCAACGAATTCTCTGGAAGCACTTCAAGCGATCAAAGGTCGTCTGGATCGCGTTGTTGCCAAATATGCTGAGCAGTTAGATAAAGAAGCTGTCAGCATTGTGCACGATACCTATCTGAACCTGTTTGAAGGTGTTGAAGGTGAATTGATTTCACTGGATGCCGGGCTGGTAGAAGATCTGGAAAAAGATTTTAATGTTGTGCTGCCACAAGCGATTCAGAAGGGCCAGAGCCTGGATGAAGTTCGCGAAGTTGTGAACACGATGAAAGGCAAAATCGATACAGCGCATGATTTACTCGAAAAATCGGCGGAAGAGAGAAAGGACGTTTTCTAAATGCAACGTAGAACATTCATACAATCTCTGGCAGCGCTCGCCGCTGCCGGTGCATTGCCACTGAGTATTAAACAAGTTCTCGCCGATCCTGCAAATGCGATGTCGGTTGAGGATTTACCTAAACTCGAAGGCGAGTTAACCCTCTACCTTGGTCGCGGTGAGGGTGGACTGTATGAAAATGTCATCAAAGCCATTGAAAAGCGTAACCCTGATCTTAAGTTACGCATCCGTCGTGGACCGACGGCTTCTCTGACCAATGCCATCCTTGCTGAAGCTAAGGCTGGTGTCCGTCGGGCAGATTTGTTCTGGGCCGTCGATTCTGGCGCGGTGGGCATGGTCACATCGGCCGAGCTTGCACAGCCACTGCCCAAGGATCTGACAGGCCAACTGCGTGATGAATTCCAGTTTCCTGACTGGGTGCCTATTACCGGTCGTATCAGAACCATTCCGTTTAATACCGAGAAATTGACTGCCGATAAAATCCCAGACGATATTATGGCTTTACCCGATACCGACTTGAGTGTCGGCTGGGCCCCGGCGTATGCGGCGTTTCAGTCTTTTATTACCGGCATGCGAATTCTGGAGGGTGATAAAGCGACTGCTGACTGGCTAAAAGCCATGAACCAAAAAGCCAAAAAATTCGCAGGTGAACTCGGTGTAGTAATGGCTGTGGAACGAGGTGAAGTAGATATCGGTTTGGCTAATCATTACTACACATTGCGTTTAAAAGCAGGTAAGCCGGATGCGAATGTCGATCTGGCTTTCACCAATAACGATGCGGGTTGTCTGGTTAATGCTTCTGGCATTCTGGCACTCAAGGAAGGTGATTTACCGGTCAACTTCATCCGTTATTTATTAACTAAAGAAGTGCAGTCTTACCTTGCTGAAGAAGCCTGTGAAATTCCACTTGTGACTGGCGTCCATCCGCCAGAGGGATTACCAAAATTAAACAGCATTAATCCGCCACAAATTGATTTAACCCGTCTGGGTGACTTGCGTCCGACCATCGACTTGATGCGAAACGTCGGCGTTTTATGAAGCGATGGTCTCCGTCTTACCCTCTGGCATTGATCATTGCGCTGATAGCGTTAATGCCTGTTGTGGTATTGATTTCACTGGCATCCGACAGCCCACAGCTGTTTGATGCTCGTAATCTCGAGATTCTTAGCAATACGTTAGCCCTGATGGTGTTCACCGCTGGAGGTGCTGTCTTAATTGGTGTTCCGCTGGCATTACTCACTGCGTATGTCAGACTCCCCTGGGGTAAATTCTGGTTGGTTTTACTGGCCTCCCCTTTAGCCATTCCCAGCTATATTGGCGCTTTCACGCTTTATGCCGCTTTTGGACCCGGTGGCGAAATAGAACAACTCACCGGTCTGACTACACCGAGTTTTGATGGCCTGTTTGGATCGAGTGTGGTGATGGCCCTATACACCTATCCTTTTGTCATGCTGACTGTGCGTGCCTCTTTGCTTAGTCTTGATGCCAGTTTGGTGTATGCCGCACGCACGTTAGGTATGTCGCTGCTCGGTAGTCTATGGTCTGTCGTTTTACCGCGTATCACCAATGGTATTGCTGCTGGCGCTTTACTGGCAGCTATGTATGCCCTGTCTGACTTTGGTACGCCAGCCATTTTAGGGCTGGATACCTTTACCCGCATGATTTATGTGGAATACAACAGCTTCGGTCTCAGCCAAGCGGCGATGCTATCACTGCAATTGCTGGTGATTGTGGGTCTTATCCTGTTTCTTGAGTCGCGCGTTAAAGGCACACACGAAAGACCGGGTAAATCATTGACCTTATGGCCGGGTAAACTTCGCACATCCGCAATGTTGCTGGCTTCTCTGCCTGTAATTGCCTTATCTATCCTGTTACCGCTGGCTGTGTTTTGCATCTGGTTATGGCGTGAAGGTGCCGGTAACTTTGAACTGGTTTATGCCTGGAACTCAGCCTATGCGGCTTTCTTCGCCGCCATCGCAACTGTCATCTTTGCCTTACCTGTCGCACAGGCTGCCATCAGTGGTAAGTTTGGTCGTCTGATGGAGCGTGTGAGTTACCTTGGTTTTGGTGTGCCCGGTATTGTCATGGGCACCGCCCTGGTCTATGTCGGCTTACAGCTTTCCTTTCTTTATCAGACACTGGCTTTATTGGTGTTGGCCTATGTGATGCGCTTTCTGCCACTAGCGGTTGGTTCCATTCGTTCGACTTCCGAACGCCTTGATCCCAGTCTGGTAAAAGCGGCTCGTTTACTAGGGGCCAGCCGAAAAGAAGCGTTTCGTCGCATTACCTTGCCCTTAAGCATTCGCGGCATCGTTGCCGGTGCCGCTTTGGTATTCCTTGAAGTCATGCGAGAATTACCGGCAACGCTGATCCTGAGCCCGCTCGATTTTGAAACGCTGGCCACCTATTTATGGCGCGTTTATGAAGCCGGTTATTTTGGTCAGGCAGCCATTCCCGGATTGTTATTAGTAGTGATTTCCGCTTTGGCCATGGCCATCATGTTTTATGGTGAGCGCTGGAACCAGACGGATATCATCGAAGAGGAACCCTCTCTCTCATGATTGAAGTGCAGAATGTTTCTGTCCATTACGGACAGAAAAAAGTGGTTGATAACCTTAGCTTTATACTCGGTGACGCTGAACTGTTAACACTGGTTGGCCCCACTGGATGCGGTAAAACAACCATTCTTCAAGCATTAGCTGGGCTTATTCCTATTTCTGATGGCACGATTAAGCTGGGCTCACACACAGTAACTGCCACTAAAACCATCGCGCCGGAAAAACGCCAGGTTGGTATGGTGTTTCAGGACTTTGCACTGTTTCCCCATCTGACCGTTATAGAGAATGTCAGCTTCAAACTGAAAGACAATGCTAAAGCCGACTACTGGATCGAATTACTGGGCCTAACGCCTTGGCGTGATGTCAAACCGGCGAACCTTTCTGGCGGTCAGAAACAACGTGTGGCACTAGCTAGAACGTTGGCACATGAGCCTGCCTTTGTGTTGCTGGATGAGCCACTCTCCAATCTGGATGCAGCCTTAAAAGATGATTTACGCTGGGAAATTCGTCAGGCACTGAAAGAAGCAGGCGTACCAGCCATTTGGGTCACCCATGATCAGGAAGAAGCCCTGTCTGTCGGTGACCGGATTGGCATTCTCAAAGATGGCAAACTACAACAAATCGACACACCAGAAAACTGCTTTAGTAAACCACAAAGTCGCTTTGTAGCTCGTTTTCTCGGTGATGCCAGCTTTCTACCCGGCACACTTAATACCAGTAGTAACATTGTCGCCACTGCTTTAGGTAATGCACCAGCCTCCCCCGTCAATGATGCACAAGGTGAGGTGGATTTATTACTTCGACCTGACGATCTCTCATTAACGCTCGACGAAGCGGGTAATGGCGAAATTATCTGGAGTCGTTATGAAGGCAGTGCTCGTCTATATGGAGTCAAAACCGATGCTGGAGCAACGGTGAAAATTCGTTGCAGTCATGAAAACATCGCAGAACCAGGTCAGCGTGTGATGATGCATATCATTACGACACATCCTCTAGCCGTTTTCGAGCGCTAAACACCAATTTTACGATGTTAGAAAGCGATAAATGTGATTCTGGATTCGCCACGCTGAGCGAATAACAGGTCCTAAATAAGACGAGATTGTGGCGTTCTAACACTGAACGGATACCATTCTGATGATGCCTGACTAGCTCCGATTTCAGTGGCATGACACACTGAAAAAAGTGTTCAGATTTTTCTCTTGGATAGAAAGTTTATTCTTGTGTTTCGCCAAGCCATAATGAAATAAGCCCATTACGACCACGCACACCAAACTTTCGACATATTCGAACGCAATATGTGTGAACCGTACTGTGACTTAGGCCCAGTTCATCGGCAATCTCGGCTTCTGTTTTCTCAGTGAGTAGGCCACTCAGCACCCGACGCTCAGCTGCAGTCAGTGTTTCTTCGGCGAGATAAATACCATGATGCAATGTGACTTGTTTTTGGAACCACTTTGTCGGACGCACGGCATAATCCAATAACTGGCGTTCTGCTTCACCAAAATTTACCCAATCTTTACCGCTGCGTTCAAACACCATCCAGGACTCAACATCAGGGCTGATTGGTGTGGCCACGAAAATGACATCACGAATATCAAATGGCACAAACAGCTTTTTATAAATCTCCGACTCAAACCATTCTGGTGGCACCATCTCATGTTTAATATTGATTCTGAATGTGCCGGCATTCTTAAGGTTAGCAAGAATGCTGGGATCAACCTGTCCACTATCGAGCAGACGGTAGTGTTCTTTGCGAACAGCTTCACGTTCGGCGGTATGATGCAGATAATAATTGTGGCGAGCTCGCCAGCCAGAGGCTGGGTCATTTTCAGCAATAGCTTCAATTCTTAACGAGCCTATCCAGTAGGCCTGCTGAGCATCAACCAGATCGGCCAGTCTTTGCAGTGTGGTATCCAGCATTTCCAATGAGCGAGATGCACTGCTAGCGGCCATCTCATCCCAAAGTTGATGAATGGCTTGTTTTTGAGCGTCTTCCATGTGTGTTTCTATACTTAATTATCAAAAGTGTCACTAATCAGTGACTATCACCGCGTTGTGTCTTTACCTAATATGCATGTCTGAATTTTCGCTTTAATACGCAAAACCATTTCAGCCAAATTGTTAAACCGTTTGTTCTAACCGAATAACAACTTTTTTGTTTTGGAAAATCTTTGATTTATCGAAATTCTGTGAGGATTTTCGGCGAAAAAGCAAAAATATGCTGCATTACATATCGATAATGCACGGCTAAAGGCATGGATGCAACTCTCCACACTCTCAATGCTGATGTTCAGCCAGCATCAAATGAAAACTCAGAAGTAAGGAACATTGATGAACAAAACACTGCTTTCTCTCATGCTCACCGCCAGCTTTGTCACTATCGCTGACGCCAAAGCTGAAACAGCCCCCTCAACTGATAAGTGGCAGCCACGCATCGACTTTGAAGGCAAACTGGGTAACGAGCGTAGCCTGGGTGAAGCAGATTTATTGATACCGCTTTGGCAAAACAACGACAGCCTGCTGTTTGCCAATCTGCGCGGTCGAATGGATAACGATGACAGCTATGAAGGCAACATCAGTGTGGGTCTTCGGCACATGCTGGACAATGGTTGGAACCTCGGTGGCTATGGCTATTTTGACCGTCGTAAAAGCCCCTATGACAATTTCTTCAACCAAGTGACCTTAGGTGTCGAAGCCTTGTCGATGGACTGGGATTTACGCGCCAATGCCTATATCCCCGTAGGAGAAACTCGCCACTTTGAAGAAAGTTTAGACACGGTCGATTTTTCCGGCACAGCTATCACCTATCGTGCCGGTGAAGAACGTTCCATGAGCGGTTACGACGCTGAAATCGGTTGGCGTATACCCGTATTTTCTTCCGAGGACGATAAGCAATTACGTATCTATGCCGGTGGTTACCGGTTTACCGACAGCCGGGCAGAAACCATCCAGGGACCACGCGCAAGATTAGAGATGAAATTCAACGCATTACCTTTCTTGTCGAGAGGTTCGCGTTTATCGCTGGGGCTGGAATACCAGCATGACGATCCGCGTGGCAGCCAGCGTTTTGCCATGTTGCGACTCAGCATTCCATTGGGGGGCACAAAGGCTAGATCAAGTCGAGCGCTGACAGCAATGGAGCAACGGATGACAGATCCTGTTGTCCGCGATGTCGATGTGGTCAGCCAGGGAGGCAGTTATGGCTCGCCAGAAGTGATTCGCGAAACCGCCGATGGGAAACGCATTGTGCTGTTTGATGACAGCGTTAATGGCAATAATGTCAGTACCGCCATTGCTAACGCAGGTGAAAACACGACCGTCATCCTGAACGGTGATTACAACGGGGTAAATACCCTCACGACAGTACAGCAAGGCCAAGACATTCTGGGGGCTGCAAACCTTAAGGTCAAAACTCCTTCAGGAAGAACCGTCAGCATTACCACACCATCAGCCAGCCTCTCAGGGGAAGGCGATAATAATGGCAGTGGCTTATTCCGGTTTTTTGAGATGGCAGATAACAGCAGTCTTATCGGTGTGAAAGCCAAAATAACAAATTCATCTTCAGCAATGATCGCCAAAATAGAGGGCAAAGAGAATGTCAAGATTCTGAACAACACGCTCACCTCAGAGGTGAGTAGTGGCTCATCAGCAGTTATTCTAACGATAAGAAATAGCCGTAATGTCACCGTACGTGATAACAAAATGAACCTTATCGCCAATGGTTATAATGGTGCGGTCTTACAAATTCTCAATAATAACGCCAATATCGACTTTTCTAATAATAACCTGAACATGGCAGGCACATCCCCAGTGAGTAAATGGGTGACATACTTTCTCGGGACGGGGGTGACGATTAATAACCTTTCGGGAACAGGCAATACATCAAACCTCGTCACCTGTAATATCTCTGGCGGCTATACCATTACAGGCTCAATTGAGACCAATGGCATTAATCTCTGCCCACCCTAAGCTAAATCGTGTTGGGCAGTAAAAAAGTTCGTCTCTTTGCCAACCTAACACGAGCAACTGCTGTTTTATGCGTAGGTGGTGTATTCAAAAAAATATCTGGCTCAAAGTCCTGATGCATTTAAACTCAGAACTTTGATTCTTATTGCTCGCTCATCTAAAAATAATGAAATCTATATTGTTTAGACGATACTCAGCTTGCAGGCAATTCTGGCTGAGGCTTCAGAAACGGCTCAGGATCAACTGGGCCACCAGCGTAGATCCCAAAGTGAAGATGAGGTGGCGTGGTTCTGGCATTACCCGTGTTGCCCACATAGCCGATAACCTCACCTTTTTTAACCTTATCACCCGATTCAACAGCAAAGTCATCCAGATGAGCGTAGTAATATCGGGCGCTGCCTAAACCAAACATTCCACCTGACAACCAGACGTATTTGCCCCCCAATCCACCGGTCCCAGTACGGACGTAACCATCAATCACAGCCGTAACAGGCGTGCCCTTTTTAGCAAAAATATCGACACCATGATGCTTTCTGGCACCGCCATCACGTGGGTCACCAAAAACGCTACCGATATCCCGTTGCTTAGCGCCCTCTACAGGAAAAGGTAATGAACCACCACTCGCCATGGCTAAGGAATAATCGACTTTGGCAAATAACTCGGGCTGTAACACAACGCGATAATCGCCAGCTGCTGATGCGATTCTCGTCTGGGTGTCGCCTTCTGCCTCTAGATGACTTATTGTCGTCCAGTGTTCATCATTTCTTTTGCGTCGTTCCAGGCTGGCGTATAAGCGACTATCAGCCGTATCCTGTCGTGTGAGTTGCCATACCAGCTTTTCACCTCGTTCTAATGAGACCTGATAAATATGGGCTTCCACTTCATCATCTTCAAAAGTCTCAGTAGTACGATATTGAGCACCAGCTTGTATTGGTTTTTTGCTGGCTCGATCAACTGCATGTGTCCAGCGTTGGCCTAATGGACTTTCTAATAATCCTGCCATCCTTAAACGCCAGATAAACAGCTCTCGCGGTGACCAACCCAGCATATCGAAGGCAATGTAGTGAACTGCCTGTTCACTACTCTCAACAGCATTTTGACGCAGGTCATCACGAACACTGAGCAATACCACCAAACCAGATAACACAATAAACAGTAACCAGAAACGCATCACACGTTTGCAAGGCTTGGCAGATTCAGTGGCAGACGATTTATTATCCACCACCTGATTCATCTCACCCTGTTCAGGTACAGGCGTTTCTTCGTTGTCAGATGCTTTTGTCGGATCATTCATACAGATATTCAACCTACTGTCTTGTGAACTCACTGTTAAGACAAACTGTAAGGTGAAATGCTCGGAGAGGTATTAATTGAAGTTAAAGTGTTGAGAGAGTGACTGTGAAAAACAACCAGTTTACAAGGTCTTAGTTTAATTGATTACTGCTATTAATCATCCATCAGGTTATCGAGCATTAAATAAGCCAAATATATAACACTTAAACATGCGGAATTTTGGTGATGAATGTAATCCAAACTTGCCAACATTGAATGTATTATCGTTACACTATCACATTTCTGATTAAACAGGCTTTGCCACAAATGACAGCCATACCGTCATCCAACAACATTCATTTTATTACCGTACTGCTTCTAGCCTGTTTGTTATTAGTGCTGTCCCATACCGCTACAGCAGGAGTCGTGGATCTATTATCATCTGGCACGGAGCAAACCACAAAAGGCACTGCAAATTCGGGTGATCAGCAAGCCACTGAGAGCAACGAGTCCGGTGAAGAGAAAAAAGCGGAAGAACCACTACCAAAACCTTCTGCTATTCCAGTCCAGCCAACACTTGATCCCGAGCCAGAGCTTCCACTGGAAAGTAAATTATCGTCGCCTCAACACGATGATATTCGTCAGCAGATACAAAACCTTCGCCAGTCATTGGAGCAGCGCCAGTCAGCGTTGGAGAGCAGCAAAAGTCGGCTAGCTCATGCCCAGTCATTACTGAAACGGCTGGATAATGAGTACCGCAGTTTTGAGTTACGACTTGAGAAGGCTGGCCTTAACCTAACGTATGACTATGCGCGATTGCTTCGTCAACGATTGGAACGCCTTAGAAGCCAGACAATTGCCAGCGGCTTAACCCAAGGCATTAGTGAGCAGCTATCTGCAGCACGGGAAGAACAACTTCGACTCGAAGAGTACGAGGCGATTAAAGACCCTGACGCGACGGCTCAAGTTCGACTTCGACAAGCCCGTCAGGAAGTCGTCATTGAGCTCCATGCTGTCGTGACAAAACATATCGATGTTCTCGATGAATACTACAATACTGTCGTCGAACTCCAAGAACGTTTTGAAGCCTATCAAGAACTATTACAGCAACGACTTTTTTGGCTTCCCAGTGCTGTACGTGTCGATATACACACAATCAAAGAGCTTTATCAGGGAACAGTATGGTTTGTCTCTGCTTTTCAGATTAAGCCATTCTTTGACGCCATGCAGAACTCCTTAGCCGAGCGAAGCATCGGTATCGTAATGCTGCTGATGACATTAGTTATCTTATTAGTACGACGTCGTACTATGTTAACCAAGCTGACAGAGTCAGCAGAGGATGTGGGTAACGTCAGTCATGACAGGTTTTCAAATACACTCAAAGCATTACTGTTGAGTTTCTTATTGGCATTACCAGGAGTAATCGCATTATCTACCGCAGCTCTGATGCTCAAAGAGGGCAATAATTTCATCGCTGCATTGTCATCAGGGTTTTCGGATGCCGCCTTTATGACGCTTCTACTAGGTGTATTAAATTCCGTCGCACGTCGAAATGGATTGGGTGAAAGACATTTCAACTGGAACGGCACCACTTTGGCAGCTATTCGAAAGCAGATCCCTATGTTACTGGCGGTATTGCTCCCGGTAGTGATTATATTGCCAACAATGGAAACACCAGAAGGCACGATTTACAGTGACAGTATAGGCCGCTTGCTATTTACCGTAGCGTCACTGGCTCTCGCTTGGTTCGCTTACCGAGTGATGACCGCTTTACGGCAATTAGCGCATGACAAGGCTTTTCTGAAAGTAACACAGCAGCTATTGGTGGCCACACCCTTGTTGCTCGCCATAGCCTCACTATGGGGCTATCACTACACCGCCGTCGAGCTGGAAGGACTGATGTTTATAAGCACCTGCTGGCTCGCTTTTATGATGCTCTTATATTACCTGGCACTGCGCAGCATGTCTGTGCGAGAAAGACGAATGACTCTTAAACGTTTGCTTGAGCAACGTGCTGCCGAACGCAAACTGGCCGAAGCCCGGGAGGCCGCAGAAAACTCGGGAGAAGGTGTACCAGTTACGCTTAACATGCCCGAAATGGATCTGGCAGATATCAGTCAGCAAAGTAAGTCACTTGTCCGCATATTGGCCGTTGTACTCTCGACTTATGTACTGTGGATTTTCTGGGCTGACGTGATACCTGCCCTACAGGTTTTTGACAATATTACGCTTTGGACCATCAGCACTGATATCGAGGGTGAAAGCTCCCTACCCGTTACCCTTGGTGATCTCATGCTGGCGTTACTGATTGGCGTAGGCACGTTTTTGGCAATCCGTAACCTGCCAGGCACACTTGAGGTAACCATATTGAGTCATATCAATCTTGAGCCAGGTGCGGGTTATGCTATTACCACGCTAGTCACCTATTTCATTGTATTAATCGGTTTAGGCGCAGCACTTGCCGTCATCGGCCTGCAATGGGCCAAACTACAGTGGCTAGTTGCCGCCTTGGGGGTCGGACTTGGTTTTGGTTTGCAGGAAATTGTAGCTAATTTTGTCTCCGGTATTATCTTATTGTTTGAACGTCCAATTCGCGTAGGTGACACGGTGACAATAGGAGAAACAACTGGCACCGTATCCCGTATTCGCATTAGGGCAACCACACTGGTCGACTGGGACCGAAAAGAACAAATTATCCCCAATAAAACCTTCGTTACCCAAGATCTAACCAACTGGACGCTCTCAGATCCAATTACCCGAGTCATTATTAGAGTTGGTGTTGCCTATGGTTCAGATGTCGATCAAGTACGTGACATTCTGCATGAGGTGGTGGTAAACAATGAAAGAGTGGTGGAAGAACCTGCACCCGCCGTATTTTGTGTGGGCTTGGGAGACAGTTCACTAAACTTTGAGGTGAGAGCTTTTGTACGAGACATAATGGACTTTATGCCGTTATCACATGAAATGCACTCCGCCATTACCAATGCACTTAAAGATGCTGAAGTAGAAATTCCCTTTCCGCAACGTGACATTCATATCCGCACGGCACCAGTATCTGAGGGTGAACCAGTTCTATCAAAGGAGTCATCGTAATCGATTTTTCAATCGTATCTGAATCGTTTTATTTCAGTTAGTCAGACACCATTAATTTTGAAGCCAATCAGCCTGTATCAAAAACCTGCTATTGCGCTGTACGGCTTTGCTTATGAGCTAATGTAGATTCTTATTTATCATTTTTCATAACAAAGTCAGTGATGACATGAGTCAGGACAGGATTAATGGGTAGATCGGGCTGATTATAGCTAGCAAGATTATCTGCCCGACTTGTCCCCGACTGTTTGAAAATATGATTCATGTCATCAACCAGCTTCAACTGTGCATGAGGGTTAGCTTTGGCTAGCATTTTTGCTTGGGCTTCACTCACTTGAATGTCGTTCAACCCCTGGATAGTCAACACTAGCATCTTAAGTTTGGCTATTTCTTCGGTGGGGTCATACTTAAACCAAGATATCATGTAAGGCTGCACACTCGGCCTAAATAAAGCATACAGTTGCGGATTAACGTCATTAACCATTTTGCCTTGCCTAAGACGCTCAATGATGGGTAATACACGAGTTAGAACTTGCGGCGATTGTGACTCTATTTGTTCCAATATGACCTTATCTGCCGAAAGACCTGGGCCAGCAATAGAGATGAAGTTTTTCACACAGCTTTCCTGAGCCGCCACCATGCCAATCAATGAACCTTCACTGTGTCCTATGATTGTGATGCCACTAAACCGCTCATCCTTGTTTAATAACGCTACCCAGTCTTTCGCATCTGAAATGTAATGATCAAACCGTAACTCACTCTCATTTACACCCGCTTGTTGGCTTTTACCAATGCCTCGTTTGTCATACCTCAGAGTGGCAATACCATTTTCAGACAACGCCTCTGCCAGCATTTTTAGAGAATTATTCTTCATCGCAGGGTTATTGCCATCTCTGTCCGTCGGCCCCGAGCCTGCAATGATTAATGCAACAGGCACTGGACTATTTCCAGTGGGAATCATGAGGGAGCCTTCCAGTATTCCTGTCTCGGTTTTCAACTTAATGATGGTTTCTGTTTGATCAGCAAACAGATCACTAGCAAAAAAGAACAAAGCAACCAATAAATAGAATTTCATGTTGATACTGTTTTCATGACGGTTTTGTTCTTTGTTTTTCAGTTTAAGACCGTTGCTGACACTATTGATTTATCAGATTCGTATATAGCAGAAGATAATTTAGAAGATTACTACTCTATTTAGCATAAAGCAGTATAAGCTGTTCTTTGTAAAAGGGTTATCCAAACTATACTTCATAAAATTTTTGAAGGATTCACAATGAAAACCATTTTATTTACATCATTATTTTTACTTGCCACATCATCTGCAGCTTTTGCACAACAAACTTACGATAGCAAGGTTCATACAGAAGCTGAAATCTTGGCAATGTTACCTGAAGGCGCGGGTAAGGCTTTTACAGGGCCGATTGTCAGAAATTATAACGATTGCGTAAAAGGTGTTAGTGACCCAAGAATTCAGTCACTTAGCCTCAGAACAATACCGCAGTGCAATTGTACTTTGGACTATGTTGCAAACATTATGATCCCAAATAAAATGATGCAAACATCAATTATTAATAGAACGATGATACACAGGCCTGAGCAGTGCCGTGTTGAGAACCCTACAAAAGTAACGAAGTTAGATTCTGCGGTACGTTAGAAGAGCTCATCATCTAATTCTTGTTCAAACTTTTGGACATATTCATAGAGCTTTGCAGGCTTTAACTACAGGATTTCTATAGTGATATACAGCACCTCTTTCTATTCGCTGTAATTCCATTTGTTGATGAAAAGCGTGCATTCCAAAATTGTGAACGTCCATGACAGAGACCTCCTTTAATCACATAACAGTATGTTTTATGCGGCCAGTGGCCTGATAAATCAACTACTCTGAAACTATTGATTTTTGCATATCAACTGCTACAATTTGTCATACACTGTATGACAATACACAACTTTTGGTGACAACATGAAGACAGAAATGCTAAGCACCCGAATTGATGCCGATACCAAATTGGCATTTACTAACGTATGCGAAGATATGGGATTAAGCACCTCCCAGGCGCTAAAGCTATTTGCCAAAGCGGTGGTTAATTATGGTGGTATTCCTTTTGAACTTAAAGTGCGCCAACCCAATGAGATAACCGCCGCTGCTATTGCTGAGCTTGAAGCTGGCAATGCCAGTTCTGCTAAAGATGTTGAAGAATTATTTAGCAATTTGAATATTGGAAAGCTTCGTTGATGCTTGAGCTCGAATACTCAACACAATTTAAAAAAGACTTTAAGAAAATTGCCAAACTATCCATACCCGATATCGTTGAAGTGGGTCACGTCATAAAACAACTACAACTTGGCAAAACCTTATCTGAAAAATATCTAGATCACCCATTATCAGGTGATTGGAAAAACTATCGTGATTGCCACATTAAACCTGACTTAGTTTTAATTTATAAAATTGATACAGATTCTTTAAAACTTGCAAGAATCGGAACGCATAGCGAATTGTTCCGGTAACGCCGCGTTCACCGGTTAATCCGGTGCAACGCTTTGTTAGCCATTTTTCTTAATTGGTTCAGGTGCCCGCCCTGCTTTTTTAGCAAAAGAATCGAGGGCACTTTTCATTGATTCATCGGGAATGTATATAAAATTCTCAGTAGTAGTACTAACACATACCTTTAGGTCCTTAGAGGTTCCATCACAATATGTGTTCAAATATTCCCCAATATGAATTTCAAATCCTTCTTCGCACAGAAAGTTAGCCTTTTTTCCATAGCCTAGATTCGTTGGCAGTTGGCTACTCACGTTTAGAAATCTAGCTACATGCATTATGACGGTGGCATTTTTGCCATAAACCGATATGGAATTAATTTCAGAAGGTCGCTTTCCAACTGAAACAGCCGAAATCATCAACACTGCCTCTTGAAATCCTGGAACAATAACGAAGCCAAAATCAAGCTCAAGATCTTCCTTCTCGCTACGACGCTGCTTCTCTGCGATCCATAACGCGACTGTAACGGCACCTAATGCCCCAACACCAGATACCCATGAGCCTATAACTGAAAGCACTGGTAGCAATGTTTCTGTGAAGTTACCGCGATCTATAGAAACGCCTAAAGCAGTTCCAAGCAAAAAACACATTGCTCCCAGTAAAATCACCCCCAATACAATAAGTATTACTTTTTCTTTTTCCCAGCTCATGAATTTCTCATAGTAA
Organism: Methylophaga marina; assembly: GCF_030296755.1. Classification (NCBI taxonomy): domain Bacteria; kingdom Pseudomonadati; phylum Pseudomonadota; class Gammaproteobacteria; order Thiotrichales; family Piscirickettsiaceae; genus Methylophaga; species Methylophaga marina. Next base: position 1,591,712 of record NZ_AP027741.1, on the reverse strand, counting down.
TGACTAACAGTGTGTTTTATGAGGCCAGTGGCCTCATAATAAATATTAAACAGGCGGCCTTATAATTCCTCGCCAAAAATTATAACTTGTTGTTTATTAATAAAAGTAATTTCTTATTCACAGAGTTATAAGGCCAAATTTTTAAGCTAACGGTGAAAAATAGTGCCTAGCTTTTAGTGTTCTGAGACTCGGATATTTCATGGCAAGCTTTCCCTTTCTATTCTTAATCAAATCCTTGTTGTCATCACAAAACGTTCTTTCACTACCTGATTAAAGCTGACTATAACTCATTTATTATCAGTGGCATATAAAACCATAAAATAAAAAGGGGTAATTCTATTTTTGAATGGCACTCATACCAACGGGTTCTGTGTTTGACGTGAAAATCGCTTGCTAACCCAACTTCTCCAGATACTCTTTTAATATATGTGCATGGCTGTGTTGTTTGTCTTTTGCTGCATAGAGGAGCACGACATTTTTTTGGGTAACTTCGGCTAGATAGTCTTTGGCGGTTTGTTTATGTTCACTCAGTTCGCTGAGGTATTGTTTACGAAAGCTGTTCCATTTGTCAGGATCGTGGTCAAACCATTTACGTAGTTCATCACTGGGGGTGAGTTCTTCCCAGTGAGCATCCAGATCGGCGTCTTCTTTTGATACGCCACGTGGCCATAATCGGTCCACCAGCACTCGGTAACCTGTGGGTGCATCACTTTCATAAATGCGATGTAGCTTAATGTTCATGTATGCCTCCTGTTATTGCAGCGTGATTAATAAAGCCAACCTGTTCGGAATGACACGCCAACAACGACGAACAAGATGGAAAGAAGGGTGACGGGAATGATGTGCCAGGCCATCACTTTGAGTGTGTCTGGAGAGAGGTGAGGAATCACGCGAAATCGTGCGTGTACAGCAAAGCTAAGTGTTAAAAGCAGCAGACACAATTTTGCTATGATGGCATGTGAGACGGTATTTGTAAGGTTAAACCATTGTGTGATGTCTGGCAGCATATGATAAGCCAGATACAACCCCGTTAAGATTTGAATAATCAGGGCGGGCATACCAATCTTTTCATACACTGACTCAAAACTAAGCAGCTCTTCAGGCGAACGATGCTTTAATACCTTAGGCAAGATCACAACCGATAAGACGATATGTCCTCCCGTCCATATGGTGGCAGCCAGTATGTGAAGCAGTAATAATGTCCCGTACATAACTATCCTCTAAATGCACCTAGAAAATGGCTTTCAACAAGCCAGTCATAGGCTTGAATGTACTTTCATCTCAAAAGAGCATGCTAAATATGCCCCAGCTATTGTGGGTTTTCGCCACGCTGAAAATAAACAACCAGGTCATCAAGGCCAGCCCCCAAACTATGACATATTGCCGCTGGTTTCGAGTGTTGTAGAGCATGATGTGTGAGAGAAACAAATAAACCATCAGCAGCAGAAACTTCACCGTGAGCCAAGCATCGATAAAAGGAAATTGCTGCACGATATTGGTCAGCATTAACGCTGCCGTGATTAACACCGTATCAACGCCGTAGCGAAGATAACGAACGGACGTTGAAAACAGGTGACCAGCTTGACTCAGGTGAATGAGCCCATGAATGAAGAGCAAGCCGCCACTGGCAAAGGCCATCAGCCAGTGTACTTGCCTCACCTCATCATAGAACTCAATCACCGTTAGTCAGTCCTTCAATCGGATTGGCTTTTAGCCGCGTTGTTGCCCACCTTCGTATTTTGGTTTGATCCATAAGCTGAGAATAAACCAGGCTAATAACAAAGCGCCGACAGCAAAGATGGTATCGCCGGGCACACGCATCCAGACCAGTAAATCAACAACGGGTTGCTGCATAAAGTCTGCTGAACGGGCATACCAGTAACCATGATTCAGGCTGGCAAACAATTGCATCACACCAAGCGGTAACAGCGTGAGTAAAGCCATCAGTGCCAGACCAATATTGAAACACCAGAAGCTGGCTTTAAGCGTGCCTTCCGGCCAGATGAGATCGGGCTTGATACCACGTATACAGAACAAGGTCAGACCAATACCTAACATCCCGTAAACACCAAACAAGGCGGTATGACCATGCAATGGTGTCAGATTAAGACCTTGCATGTAGTACAGCGATAATGGTGGATTAATTAAAAAGCCAAATAAACCCGCACCGACCAGATTCCAGAACGCCACGGCCACAAAGAACATAATCGGCCAGCGGTAACGTTTCATCCACTCGGTTGCATGACCCAAGGTGTAATTGTGATACGCCTCAAATCCTATGTAGGCCAGCGGCACCACTTCCAGTGCTGAGAAGCTGGCACCCAACGCTAATACCGGTGTAGGTGATCCGACAAAATAGAGATGATGTAATGTGCCAATTACACCACCCGACATGAAAATAATCGTGGCAAACAGCACAGCAACTGTTGCTGTTTTGACCGGGATTAAGCCCAGACGAGTAAATAAGAACGCAATAACTGCTGTGGCAAAGACTTCAAAGAATCCTTCAACCCAGAGGTGAACCAACCACCAGCGCCAGTATTCCACCATGGAAATATGGGTGTGTTCATTCCAGACCAGTGCCGCCCCAAAGAACAAGCCAATGGCAACAGTGGATAAGAACAGTAAACCAATAATGGAACGACTTTCAGAGGGTTGACGTAATGTCGGCCAGAGCGAGCGACCCACCAAACATAACCAGAGTAATAAACCGATAAACAGGAACCACTGCCAGAACCGGCCAATATCGGCATATTCCCAACCTTGATGACCGAACCAGAAGTTATGCTCCAATCCTAATGTCTGATTCACCGCGAACCATTGCCCAGTAAAGGCACCGACCACAATGACCAGTAAGCAGACCCACAGAAGATTCACCCCGAATCGCTGATAAGGCGGTTCATAACCCGATACGGCAGGACCGATATAAAGGCCGGTCGCGAGCCAGGCAAGTGCTATCCATAACACGGCCAGTTGGGTATGCCAGGTGCGAGTTATCGAGTAAGGCAAAATTTCGGATAACTCAAAGCCATACATAACCTGGCCTTCCACCTGATAATGCGCAGTCACCGCACCAAGTAGAATTTGTACCAGGAATAAAGCGAGCAACACCCAGAAATATTTGGCTGTTGCCATCATCGAAGGTGTAGGTCGTAAATCGCGCATGGGATCGGTTGCCGGCAGTTTACTGGTCGCCTCTTCTTTGCCATGAGACACCGCGTAATACCAGCCCATTAAACCAATTCCAGCCAACAGGAATGTCACACTGAAAGCCGACCAGAGAAACATACTCGCCGGCGGTTTATTATCAATCAACGGCTCATTAGGCCAGTTATTGGTATAAGTAATGTCACCATCGATGCGATTAGTCATAGTGGCCCATGCCGTCCACCAGAAAAAAGCGGAGAGTACACGACGATTTTCTGGATCGGTGACCGTGTTATTTTTCATGGCATAAGCTTCACGCAGCTCAGCCGTTGAAGGTTCATCACTAAAGAGACGTTGATAATGTTCAGAGACCTGACTTATCGCTTTGACTCTGTCCAAGCTTAAAGTGATGACGCCAGTGTCGGGATTGTATGTATTTTTTCTGACTAGGGACTTCAGTCTGCCTTGCAAAGCGGCTTGCTGTTCGGCATTGGCAAGCTCAAAACTTTCCACACCATAATCTCGGTTCGCCCAGAGATTGAGTAAGGCCATCAACTCTCGGTGCATCCAGTCGGCACTCCAGTCCGGAGCAACATAACCACCGTGTCCCCAGATTGAGCCAAGTTGCATTCCGCCAAAGGACTGCCAGACTTGTCGTCCTTTTTCAATTTCAGCGCGGCTATAAAGTAGCTGACCATCAGAAGTGAGGACCTTTTCGGGCATAGGTGGCGCTTGCTGGTAAATCTGATTACCACTCCATATCAGCACCCCAAAAGACACAAACAATAAGAAAGCGAGAAATAACCAGAGTTTTTTTACGTTTGTCATCAGTCACTCCTTTGTGAGATGGCGCCTATACCCTGAGCAAGGCTTTATTGAATACCGAGTAAATGACGGAATGACTGAGTTAACAAGTCGACAGCTGCGCGTCAATCAATATATTTCTCTATTGAGAACAACAGTTAACACTTTGTTTCTGTTTAATAAAATGACTTTATAAAAACATAGCATCAGCTATCAAATCCCGTCTTTTTAATAAGGTATTTCATTTACCTATTTAAAGCAAGGAATGGAACTAGTTGAAGTTTAAAGACAGGAAAAAAAACGCTCATCTCCTAATTGAAATTAATGAAGGAATAGACGAAATAATGTGCGGTGCGAACGATTTCGCAATAAGTAGATAAAAAAAGCCGTATCAAAATGGTGATACGGCTCGTTTGAATTTCTTGAGATTGAAAACTAAGTGAGCGAGAGCATTAATAATTAAAGATAGGCTGTCACTCAGCCAGCCAAAACACATAGTGAACTCGTGAGGATAGGATGTCTGAATAACATTGGGTACTCACCACTGTGGTTTCCATCCTTCTATCCACTCGGGCACGCGCTCTGCTGGCATCGGTTTCGCAATACCAAACCCTTGAGCTTGCTCACAGCCAAGTTCTAATAGGGCTTTTCCATGTTCGGCAGATTCCACGCCTTCGGCTATGACGCCTCGCTGGAAGGCATTAGCCAGGCCGATCACCCCTTTCACAATAGCCAGATCATCCTCATCTACCAACATATCACGAACAAAGCTTTGATCTATTTTGATGATTTCCGCCGGTAAATGCTTGAGATATGTCAGCGATGAATAGCCTGTCCCAAAATCATCAATTGCGAATTTCACACCAAGCTGGGCACAGGCATTCATTGTATTGGAGACATTTTCGATGTCTTCTAAGGCACTGGTTTCTAAAATTTCCAGTTCAATTTTATGTGGGTCTACCTCAGGATAAGCATTTAGCAGAGAGGCTAATCTATCAGCAAAATTATCCTGCTCAATCTGTAAAGCTGAAATGTTAATACTGATCATATCTGGCATAGTGACCTGTGCTGCTTGCCACAGGCTGATTTGTTTCAGGACTGCATGGATAACCCATTCACCCAAATTAACACTGATGGGATTGTTTTCTATGTAGGGCAAAAACGCACCTGGTGTTAACAAGCCTTCCTCAGGTGACTGCCAGCGAAGCAGGGCCTCTAAACCAATCACCGAGCCCGTTCTCATATTGACGATGGGTTGGAAGTGCATGACAAATTCATCGTTTTTCAGTGCTAACTCAATATCCAGCAACTGTTTTCTATGTAAGCGGATGGCATCATCCTGATTCACATCAAATAGGTGATAGCGATTTTTACCCAACTGCTTAGCTGTATACATAGCATGATCAGCATGACGCATGAGAATGTCGGCATCCACACTGTCTTCTGGAAATAACGTCACCCCGATACTGGCAGACACTGAAAAGGTTTTATCATCAGTAGAAATAGGCTCAGAGGATGCCGTTAACAGACGCTCAATCACCGATTCACAGTCTTCAAACACATTCAGCTCGGTGAGTACGGCGATAAATTCATCCCCACCAATCCTAGCAAGGGTATCGCCCTCTCGTAACGCCGCTTTCATACGATTAGAAATAGTGACCAGAAGTTTATCGCCGACTTCATGACCATAAGTGTCATTGACCTGCTTGAAGCCATCTAAATCAATAAAGGCCACCGCCAATAATTGTTGATGACGTTGGCAATGTGCCATGGATTGCTTGAGACAATCAGCCAGTAAGATACGGTTGGGCAGTGAGGTTAATGGGTCATAACTTGCCAGTCGCTCAAGTGCTATCTGTTGTGCACGAATATGTGTGATGTCTGAAAACAAGGCCACATAGTTAACGGCGTTACCATCTGCATCACGAATTTCACTGATCGTCAGCATTTCTATAAATGGCTGTCCATTTTTGTGTATGTTTGAGACCTCACCAGACCAATAGCCTTCCGTCTTAATTGAATGCCACATCTCTTCATAGAACGTTAGAGAATGTTTACCTGACTGAAGGAGTTTAGGGCTCTTACCGATAACATCTTCTCTGCTGTAGCCCGTGATTCTAGTGAAAGCGTCATTGACTTCGATAATCTTATTATCAGTATCAGTGACTAAAATCCCTTCATAAGCATGGGTAAATACCGTATTGGCCAGCTTGAGTTTTTCATCTGCTTCTTTACGGGTGGTTATGTCAGCGTGTGTACCGACAAGGCGTATAGGTTTCCCATGTTCATCACGAGTAATCACCAGTCCACTATCACGAATCCACTTGTAATGCCCATTTTTACAGCGCATGCGGTGCTCATTGATATAACAATCTGTTTTACCATCAAGGTGACGCTGTAAATCTTCCATCACCAACGCCAGATCATCCGGATGAACACGACTCGACCATTCATCAAGGCTGTTACTGAATTCCCCATCGGCATAGCCAAGCATTGTTTGCAGCTGCTTGGAGTACCACACCTTGCTTGAAGGCACATCCCAGTCCCAAACGCCATCACCAGAAGCATTCAGCGCATAGCGTAAGCGCTCTTCAGCCTCATTCATATTTCTCAACTGACGATAAACTAGCCAGAAAAGAATGAGACCCGTAGCGATAATAAAGAACCAGCCCTTTATAGTTTGTAGCTCAACAAGTGTTTGTTTATCAATGAAAAAATATGAAAGAGCCTGGTCGGAAGTGATTATCCATATGCCACCAATAATCACGTAAATGATGGATATTCTTAATGCTGACATCCACACAGTATTCATAAAAAAAACCACTCGATTCTTACAGGTAGCCGATAGCTTAGCTGGATATATAACGCCATAACAGGACAGATGAATGATTCGGAATAATTGATAACGTTCTTCAAAAAGAACCGCTAAAATTCGCAAGCTTGGCACGCTCTGTTATCATCAAACTCAGCAATGAATCCAATACCATCAATTGATATTGAGCGCTTAAATGACAAACCCAACACTCCAACGCTTCCTGCCTTTTTTCTTCATAGTCAGTCTTATACTACAGGCTTCTTCCGTTATGGCAAACACTGGTACAGGCCTTGAAATAACTAAACCAGATCAGCTTTATGTGGTGTATACCGTGGAGCCGGATAGTGTTGATGAGAGTGAGCTGGAAGCCATCATCGATAGTCAGTTATACGCTGCTAATATTCAGCAAAGCCCACGTGATGATGCTCAGCTATTTTTACGTGTTGAAGTGCATGCGGGTGAATTTCTGCTTTATCTCGATTTCAGCAGAACCATGTCCTATCGCGTTAATGGAAAATGCTATAGCAAAGACGGGTTTGTCTGGGGACGATATGCCAAAGATATCGCTGACATGGATGAATTGTATGAGAGTGTTGAATTCCTCATTAATGAGTTTATTGAGGAATACACAAAAGCCAATAAATTGTGACCTACTCTCATATGAATCCAGACGATATTGGCAAAGCCTACGACACCATTACCCACCTCTGGCAAAGCAAGGACTTTAAAAGAAATAACGGTATCGAAGCGCATAAGCGTGCTATCAGTTTTACTGACCATCGAGGTAATGCACTGGATGTTGGCTGTGGTTGTACCGGACGTTTTATCGACCTCCTTCAAACAGAAGGATTTCACGTTGAAGGTGTCGATATTTCCAGCAAAATGATCGACCTTGCCAGACAACGTCATCCAGAAGTGACATTTCACCATGAAGATATCTGCAAATGGGAGATTGAGAACTGCTACGACTTCATTACCGCCTGGGATAGCATTTGGCATATTCCACTGGGGCAACAAAAGCCTGTATTAACTAAGCTGGTTAACAGCCTGAACATGGGCGGCATATTGATTTTTTCATTTGGCGGCACGAATGAACCCGGCGAACATACAGATGATTTCATGGGACCAGAAGTGTATTACTCCAGTTTAGGTACGAATGGCTTTTTGGCATTATTAATGAAACTAGGTTGTCAGTGTCTGCATCTGGAATATGATCAATATCCGGAATTACACACTTTCCTTATCGCACAAAAAGTCCGTTCGATAGACGAATAAACTCTCCACAAGGATGAAAATAATGAAACGGAAAAACATGCTCTTAACGATCGGCCTTATCGGTCTAATGATTGTTTTATTACTTAATCTTTTAGCCAACTTTTATCTCAATCAACCAGCAGCCATGGTCTTTTCTGAAGCTTGGAATGCATCTTGGCTACCTAGCTATATCGTCTGGCTCGTGATGTGTATCATCGGTATCGCTATCAAATTATCAAAGCGATAAGCCTACAGACTCATCCTTAATAAGGAACAGTTAGCCATGGCAAATATGAACACCATTGAAATCAAAGCATTTATTCCGGCTAAAGACTATGAAATCTCTCAAGCCTTTTATGCTGACCTTGGCTTCACGCAGGCATCTGATACCGCTGGTGTGACCTACTTCTATCACGGTAACTGTAGTTTTCTACTTCAGAATTTTTATGACCAAACGCTGGCTGAAAATTTGATGATGCACCTGCTTGTGGAAGACGTGCAGTCTTGGCATCAACACATTATCGAAGCTGGGATAACAGACAAGTATAAGGTTGAAATATCGGCTGTCACCGAACAACCTTGGGGGATGCTCGACTTTGTTCTCTACGATCCAAGTGGTGTGTTATGGCGTATCGCTCAGAATATTTGAACTTGTGTCATAACTTATCAAAGTTACTGATACTCAACTTTATATGTAATTTGAATAAAAGCATTGGCAAAGGCCCTGGCCTGAGCATTTTTAAGCTTGATTTGTTCATTGATAACATCAAATAACGGTAATCAAGCAAGCGAGTTAAAACTCAGTCTTTAGGAGCCTCGTGGTGCGAACATAATAATCGCCATACCCAACAATGCCACGCCAGAACCAACCATATCCCATACGGTAGGACGAATACCATCTACAGCCCATAACCATAAAATAGCCATGAAAATATATACCCCACCATAAGCGGCATACACGCGACCGGCTGCCGTTGGATGCAAAGACAACAACCAGGCAAACAAAGAAAGACTGAGTGCAGCAGGCACTAGCAGCCAAATGGATTTTCCCTCACGTAGCCAAAGGTACGGCAGGTAACAGCCAATAATTTCTGCTAAAGCCGTCACAAGAAACAAGCCTACTATTTTTAGTTCGGGCAACAGATGCTCCCTTAATTGTTTTACTTAATGGCCTTGTGTTGGAAAAGCCATCCCATAATAGATAATGTATCAAAGCCTCTGTCTGCTTGATACTCATGAACGCTCGCAATTAGTTGGACAGGACAGGTTATCCCTATAGCGGCAAAGGTTTTATCATGTTTTCTATCTGCTATGATGTCTCCGTTCAAATAGCTCAGATATAAATAATAAAAACGCCTTAGCTACAGACAATACATTTCAAACCTATAAAACCAATGAGAGAAAAAGAATGAGTGAAAATTCACCAAGCAAAACATTTCAAGAACGTGTCGATGAGTTCGTCGCGATTGCCAATCAGCAAGCAGCTGAAAGTTCTGTAGAAGACGTTAATACAGCCGTTCTCTTTTCAGCCGCCCGTTTTAATGCTTTCAGCGTCGCCCGTTCCGTTGAAAACGCAGAAAACCTGCAAGCCGAAAAACAAGCGGCTATTGAATACTTCACTCAGCGTTATGCCGAAATGCTCAATCAAAACCTTGAAGAATATATCGCTCGGTTTGATAACTATACACAGAAGTAATTCACCACAAACGGTTTATAAAGCGCCAAAACAAAAGGGCAAATCCTTACGGACTTGCCCTTTTTTATGATCGAGAACGAGGTTATACGGCTATGACGCTCAAGTCATAACATGTCCCTACAAATAGAAATATAAAGTAGACTGACGACATCACCTTATGACCCCAGCTATTCTTCTTCAGGGTGATATTCCAGCAAGTCACCAGGCTGACAGTTAAGAGCTGTGCAAATAGCATCAAGTGTTGATAAACGGATAGCTTTTGCTTTGCCAGTTTTCAGTATGGAAAGGTTTTGCTCAGAAATTCCAACTCGTTTCGCCAGTTCGTTTGATTTCATCTTACGTTTGGCCAGCATCACATCGACGTTAATAACGATACTCATATTAAACGGTAAATTCCTGTTCGTGTTTCATTTCTACAGCCTCTTTCATTACCCAAGAAATCACTAATATCACAGAGCCAGTAATTAAAGTGGTCATCTCAGAAGAGCCAAATCCTATGGTGAGTAATCGTTCCCCAACAGGGTTTTGAATGGTCAAAGCTAAGCTGAGCAAAGTATCGGATATAGTGCCTACTATCACCCAAGCCAGTAAAGCTAATCCCATACGCTTAAAGCAGATGACATTGTCATAAGAGAAGATGATGCCTTGCTGATAGAGACTAAAGAGTCTTCTCAATTGGACAGCGGCATATAACGCTACAGTGATCGGCAGTAAACAAACCAAAAAAGCTAACAATCGAGTTATTAAATCAATTTCAGTCGTGATTTCAACGGGTAATTCAATAACGAAACCAGCAGCTTGCAAGCTATTAAAAAATAACCAATAAACGAGTGTAAGGGTTGGAATTAGAATAATAAAAGTGGTCAATATAAGTTTTAGTTGAGCACTAAAATGTGAAATACGATCTTGGTTGGTTTTATTCTTCATAGCACAAGCCTTCAAACTTTTAAATGAGTGTTGACTTTAACCTATAAATTATTTTTTTGGAATAAAAAATTATCGTAAAACAATAATAATTTAATTTTAGCCCGTCACGTGATTCAGTAAATGACCTTAAAAGTTTTTGGCTACATCACGTGTAAGACCGGATCTAAACATAGTAGAAAAATCGACCATAATGGGCAAAGCAGTAAATCAGACAATTTAACTTCCAAAAAAAGGGCAAGTCCTTGCGGACTTGCCCTTTTTTATAACCGGGAACGAGCTTATACAGCTACGATGTTCTCAGCTTGTGGTCCTTTTGCGCCCTGAGTTACAGTGAACTCAACTTTTTGGCCTTCTGCTAAGGTTTTGAAACCTGAGCTAGTAATAGCACTGAAATGGGCAAATACGTCTGCTCCAGACTCTTGTTCGATAAAACCGAAACCTTTCGCTTCGTTAAACCATTTTACTGTTCCATTAACTGTGTTTGACATAATAATTACCTGAATTTCAAATATAAAAATGCCTCTAGAGGCGTGAATAGCGTGAAAACGAGCTGGAATCTAGAAACTTCAGGACGGGGAATTACGAATAAAACAACGAGATGGAGAGTATAAATAAAAGTCTTACTTTCGAGCTGAGTACACAGTATAGGGTTTTACTGGGAATGTACAGATATTAATTCACTGATGCTATTAGTTATTTCTCCTCATCGCTATTATTCACCAGCAAAAGAATATTGTTGAAGATAAAATCAAACACCCTGATCCTATAGCATCTGCCTTAACTGAGTTTTGCAGAATCTATTCCAATACTTCAATTTTAGAAAACACGCATTTAGTTTGGCCGCGGCCTGTGTAATATTGAATTTTGCTAAGTTTCAACATCGTTTTTCTGGGGATGACTCTGGGTGAATTTCTTAATGTGGTTTTAACCTGCTGAGCATTTTCAGGGTTGACTCTGGCTTCTCCCTTGCAGTGTTTTGCCCAGTCTTGATTACCTGGCGCATCAACTATATATGATAGGCCTCGGCCTGGTCGCATATAGGTACCAGTGACATCTGACATCCAAGCGAACCCATCTATCAACGCTCCTTCACTTTTCTGCTTGATGACTGATTCGGGAAATTGCTGACCATGCTCGGCAATGCATTGTTGGGTTTTATCTTCGGCATCAGCCGCAGCTTTCTTTCTTGCGATGACAGCCTGTTTGCAGATAGTTTCACATGCTTTTTGCGCTGTTTTACATTGTGCATAAGCCTTACGTAATTCCACATTAAAAAGGTCTGCATGCACGGTGCCGATGCTCGCTAACAGTAGTGTCACACTGATGATAAAAATATTATGTGCCGGCATCGTTTCAACTCCTTTTATAATTCAGTCAGGGAAACAGATTAAATATTTAGGGTCAGTACAAAAATACCTTACTTTTCGCTATTCGGCCACGGTGTCGCAAGGCTGGTCTTAATAGTTCTTGACATGACTCCAGTTATTGAAATCAAACACCTTAACCTATTGATGAAGTATAAGGTGTGTCGCCACCTCAGTTATCTAGCTAGGAACGTTGTAGGCTATGGATGTAACCCAAGTTTTAATGTTTTTACAATATGTAACTATATATTTAAGCAGGCTCTCAAAATCTGATTTTCTCTCAGAATCGTAGCCACCAGCGATATACATTTGCTTTGTTGACGGTTTTATTTTCGAGTGAACAAACAAATGGCTGGCATGGCTGTAGGCATTGTAAAAATCTCTTGCTGCTTTCAGAAACTCGCAACCTTTGTCTGAAATAGAAAGCAACTTATTATTTTTAAGAACTAGAGCAACTACTTTATCAGCTCTAGCATGAGGACGCTTATCCATAAAGTCATTGTAGAAATCGAACTTATATTTTCCATTTAAAACGGTAACTTTAATATTCTTTCGCATCAGAGCTGCAATGCATAAAGACTCATAGGAGATGCGCATAGAATTTCCGGCTGGCGCGATATGACCTAAGGAAAGTAATTGTGTTGCTGTGACAGCAGACTCTATAGCCAAGTGTAGATATCCAGATACTATTCCAGCTCTCGTAGACTCATCTTTAGCACAATCAGACTCTTTAAGATGCTGTAAGGAGTCAGCGAATAAATCTGAGAGCTCATCAATTTCATTAGAAAAATCCCCCTCGAACTGTTCTCTAGCCTCGCTGTCATCACTGACTAGAAGTTTACGGATTTCGAAATTTTTCATGATGAACTCCGATTTCTCACGAATAGTGTATTTATGAAAAAAATATTAAATAAACCGTTTATTATTCGGATCCATACTTTCTAAGCATCCAGCATTTAAAATCATCAGTTGAGGATTGTTTGTACGAATTATTGATTCAAAATATCTTCAATCCAATTTATAAATCTGACTGCACTTCCAGTGTCAAAATTATTCTTATTCGGTATGTAATAGCAAAGCTCTGATTGAACCGGTCTCGTTTTATATTGTTGTAGAAGATTGGATTTCACCAATCTATTAGCGAGCGTCGTAGAACAGAATACTAGCCCATTTCCAGCCATAGCCTGCTGAATCCCGAACAGTTCTTGATCAAATTTTTTAAGGTTAATATTGGCCCCTTCCAGTCCATTTAACTTCAACCAAGTGTCTAATGGAGGCTTGGGTAATAATTTATTCTTCCACTGTGTTGTATACAAGGTAATAGGATCATTAAACCAAGAAGCAGACGCGACTCCATTAGTCCCAAATATATCGAATGACTCCGTTCTAATGACATCAAAATCTTCAACAGTTGAAATATCACCGAAACGAATCGGAATAGTATGTGATTGATTATCAAGTGATTCGCCAGTCGATATCTCCATCGAGATACCTGGGTTGTTTTGTTCAAATTCATACTGGTAAGGAATCAACACCATCGCAGCTAATGAAGAAGTAGTTGTCACCCTGACCGTAGTGCCAACCTTTGCGACTTCTTCCAGTGCATGATCAATTTTCAGAAACCCGTCCGTGGTTGCTCTCGCTAATAGTTCACCTGTTTCTGTGAGTGAAATTCGCCTTCCCTGTCGATGAAACAAACTTACATTCAACCGACTTTCCAGATTGCTAATGTGGTGAGAAATGGCTGTCGGTGTCAGTGCCAGTTCTTCTGCAGCTAACTTAAAGCTTCCCTGACGCGCAGCCGACTCGAATACTTTCAACGCCTGTAACGATACCTGCAAATTTAATCTCCTAATAAACCATTAGCCGCTTGACAAAATAGATGATTTAAACTCATCTACAAGTGTAACTTTTTCGTTTGTACAACGCGAGAAAGACTCTCAGAATAGTACCTATCATTAATCAACTAAGGTCATCACCATGAGCACACTATTACATGTAGATTCGAGCGTTAGAGCTACTACCAACCCAAATCCAGATCACAATTCCATATCAAAAAATATTGCTTTCCGATTTATTGATACATGGAGAAAGAATCGTCCTATAGATGAATATATCTATCGTGATGTTGGTGTAAACCCTCCTGACTTCATCACTCAGGATTGGGTTGGCGCTGTGTTTACACCTGAGGAAAAGAGGACCCCAGCACAGAAAGAGACGCTGGCATTATCAGATAAACTGATCGCTGAAGTGGTAGCAGCCGATATTATCTTGATATCTTCTCCCATGTATAACTACGGCATGCCTGCTCAGCTAAAAGCATGGTTCGATCAAATTGTACGTATAGACAAAACGTTTGATTTCGATCTCGCACGAGGAGATTCCCCATTACAGCCACTACTTTCTGGAAAGACATTGATTATCGTGACCTCTAGTGGAGAGTTCGGTTTTCAAAAAGGTGGAATAAGAGAAGGCTCTAATCACCTGACGCCACACTTACTTACACTAAGTAAATATTTAGGAGCGGATACGGTGTATGAGATCGCTGCTGAATACCAAGAATTTGGCGACGATAGACATAGCAGATCTGTAGCTGATGCAAAATATCGCGCCGAGAGAATAGCCACAGAACTTAGCTTTCCGGTCGTGGCCACATCACCAGAAAATGTGGTCAAAAATCTGTAACCCTATTAATGAAGACATTCTCATCCATTTTGGAGAAGACGTAGTTGATGAAGATATCATCTACGTTACGGGCTGTCCTGCCAGCTATTACCATCAATCAGCTTGTAACCTGATGTTACCAAACAAATGACTTAACGAAGCCTTGGATTAAACGCTTGTCGTAAAACACGATGAGCAATGGTGATGGGTAAGGACATATGGTCTTCGTCTTCTTGGAGGTAATAGGCACTTCGGAAACCATAGGCCGACAGGGCTTTCATTCGGTCTGCCAGCAGTTCAATATCCTGCCGTTCCTGCACATCATCGCCCTCTGCCACCAGCAGATACAGGCTTTTATCGACCAGTGATACTTCACCTGCTTTCACTTGTTTCATAAACATTTGCTCATGCGGCATCAGATAGCGATGTGCCCACCACAGGCTGGGGCTGGAAACGATGTAATGTTGAAATAAGGTTGGCTGGGTGTAAATCGCATAGAGTGTGAACATGCCACCGAAAGAATGACCATATAATGATTGCCGTTCTTGGTGAATGTCATAACGACGAGCGATTTCAGGCTGTAAGGTGTTTTTTAAGAAGTCGATAAATTCGTCCTGACCACCTTGAGGTGGGTCATTCACTTCTTTGGGCACAGGCGGTGAAAAGTCATAAGAACGTCGATAAAAATCAAATGGCTCATCTGTTGAGTACGCTACCGCCACAATCAATGTGTCGGCATAGTCTGATTCCATTCGTTTGGCATCATGAAAAGCAGCAAACACGGAGTTACCATCTAAAATGTATAGCACTGGCATCGGTTTGCTGGGCGTTTGGCTTTCAGGCAAACTCACCATGATCTGATACTCCTGCCCTGCTTTGTTTTTTAGGGTGAACTGCTCAGTGGCTGGTAATGAAACCGACTGAGCCACTACCTGCAAAGGCAGGTAGCAGCATATGATGATGAGAAATCTAAGTATGTGTCTTAATCTCAACATCGGACTTACCAGTTGTAGTTAAAGCTGGCGATGACTTTACGACCGATGCCTCGATAGCAGTAGCCAGCTTCACACACCTCATATTCTTTATCGAACAAGTTAGAGGCATTCACAGCAAGTGTTGCTCCCCTCACCCACTGATCCAGACTATAAGACGTTCTTGCTTCTACAATCGAGTAAGATTCATTTTTATCGGTATTTTGTGTATTGCTGTATGACTCACCTACATAACGGACACCTAATCCAGCTTGCAGGTCATGGGTCACATCATAGTTACCCCAGAAGGAAGCGAGATGTCTTGGCACACCAGTAAATTGATTCCCTTCATCACCGTCATTACTTTCGGTGATTTTGGCGTCTTGATAGGTATAGCTCGCCACTAGGTTCAGGCCAAAATCAAAGTTCATATTGGCTTCTAACTCCAAGCCTTGGACACGGCGTTCGCCTTTCTGAATGCTATTGTTAATGTTGTTAGGATCTTGTGTCAGCACATTGCTTTCAATCAAGTTAAACACGCTGGCCGTGAAGAAACTCTGATAGCCGACTGGCTGGTATTTAATCCCCGCTTCCCACTGCTCGCCTTCTGTTGGTTTGTAGTTTGAGCCGTAAGCATTGGTACTAAACTGTGCAATGTATGACGTTGCATAGCTGATGTATGGGCTAATACCGTTATCAAATGCATACAACACACCGGCACTACCCGTGGTTTTTTCATCATCTATGTCTGTCCAAATACCACTGAAGTAATTGTATGAGTCTTTATCCACCCAATCATGACGCAGCCCTAACGTCACACGCCATTTGTCGATACTGATCTGGTCCTGCACATACAGACCAAACTGTTCACTTTCCGTTTGGGTATTACCGAATGAGTACAGTGTGGATGGCTTAGCAATAGATTGATGGTAATCCGGATTCCACATATCTATTGATAGTGCATCGCCATAGGCATATTTCACTCGGCTATTAACCTGATAAAAATCCAAACCGGTGAGTAATGTATGCGTCAGCTGACCGGTGGAAAAATGACTTTCCACGGCGGTATCAATGGCGGTGTTGTGCATATCTTCATAAACGCCCGTTGCTGTACGGTTGAGTGTATGACCATCCGCATCTAATGATGAACTTGTGTATTGATTGGTAGTATCAATATAGCTATATCTGGCGTTTTGTCTGACGGTGAATGTGTCATTGAAGCGATGTTCAAACTCATAGCCAATAGAGGTTTGTGTTTGGAGAAGCTTGTCGAAGTCTTCATCACCCGACCAGAAATCCGTCAGTTCACCAGAAGGTAGCTGGAATGGACGTGGGGACCCTGCTGTTTCATAACGTTGACGCTGAGCTAACAATGTCAGGCTGGTATCGTCATTAGGACGCCATGTGAGAGATGGTGCGAAGTAGACATTATCATCAATCACACCGCGGATATCGGAATCACTGTTACGGGCCAAGCCGACTACACGATAGGTCCACTCATTGGTTTCCCCCAATTTACCGGCAAAATCAAATTGGCCTTGATAGTGGTCATCCGTTCCCGCTTGAATTTCTACTTCGCGAATGGTTTCTGTTGTGGGGCGTTTGCTAACACGGTTGACCAATCCACCAGGGCTGATCTGCCCGAATAAAACAGAGTCAGGCCCTTTCACGACTTCAATACGCTCCAAACCATAGGGTTCAGTTCTGAAATACGATAACCAGCCGGTGTTGGTTTGACGTAAACCATCACGATAATCAGCATTGGTCGTCACTTCATATCCACGAATCGTAATCTGATCAAAGCGTGGGTCATAACCCGAACCACCTATTTGAACACCCGCAGCATAGGCCACGGCATCTTCAACGGTTTGCACTTTGCGATCTTTAATTTGATCAGCGGTTACCACTGTTACAGAGCGAGGTGTTTCAATTAGTGGAGTATCGGTTTTCGTGGCTGAGGCACTGCGTGTGGCTAAATAGCCGTCCACTGAACTTGTGGCTGTTTCTCTCATGCCTTCAGCATCAATGTTGACCACGGGTAAATCTACACCGTCTTCTGAGCCATCTGTGATTTGTTTAACGGTATAGCTGGTTGCTGATGTTTTAACGGCGACCAAGCCATGCGGTGATAACAAGCGCTGTAAGCCCGTTTGCACATCAACAGTGGAATCCAGACCCCGGCTGCGTTTATTGGCTGTGATTTGTGAGTTCACTGACAGATCGATATTCGCAGCCAAAGCAAAGCGATTAAGCACTTGATCAAGTGGCCCAGCCGGAATATTAAAGGCCTGTGTAGTGGCCTGAACATTTTCAGCATGAACTTGGAAAGGTGTAGTAACAACAGCTGAACCAATAGCCACAGCCATCATCATGCTGAGAGGCAAGGTTTTAAATACGTGTCGATGTGGACGTGATGTTTTCAGGTAGGACATATCAACCTCATAGTGAATAAAGTGTCTTTACCTGTACTTCGATTGAACAAAGCAAATCCGTAATGTTTTTTTCATTATTGATGAAATAATTCTTAATAGACTGAAAAATAAATAACTTTTCTATTTAAGAGAAGTGCTTTTCTTTACACTTTGATGAGAGTCATCACCAGAAAATCGAAACGTAAAAAAACTTGATCAGCTGACATTTAAACGATAATGTATCTCATTATCAAATGTAAGTCATTGTTTTCTACTCATGTCTCAACACAATATCGACACCTTATATCGTGAGCACCATAGCTGGTTACATCGCTGGCTACGTGGCCGTTTGGGATGTGAACACAGTGCCGCTGATATCGCTCACGATACTTACCTCAAAGTGATGCTTTCTAACTCACTGCCAACAGATGATCAGCCGCGACGCTATCTGACACGTATCGCCAAAAGCCTGATGATTGATTTATTTCGTCGTCGGCAAATTGAAGCGGCTTATCTGGAAACTATTCGCCATCTTCCAGAACAAGAGATCCCCAGTGAAGAAACCCAACACATTGTGGTAGAAACCTTGTTGGAAATTGACCAGATGCTGCAAGCCTTACCTACGCATGTGCGTCAGGCTTTTTTGATGAGGAAGCTGGACGGCCTGAGTTACAAAGAGATTGCCACGAAGATGAATGTGTCTGTGTCTTCTGTAGAAAAGTATGTAGCTAAGGCATTAGCAGCCTGTTATCTCCATAGTTTGAAAGCATCATCATGAGTTCTTCTTCACATCCACAACCCGATATCATCGACACAGCTGCTGCGTGGATGGCTAGGCTCTGGGCAGATGATGCCAGTCTGGAAGATAAACAAGCTTGTGAACACTGGCGTCAGCAAAACCCGGAGCATGAAAAAGCCTGGCAAATTTTAGCGTCCATGGCTGAACGTTTTGATCGCCTTCCAGAACATGCTGCCAACAGTACCTTACTCACTTCAACACCGGCCAGTAGTCGTCGTCAGTTCTTACAGTGGGTCGGAATATTCATCGGCTCTGCCAGTGTGGGCTATGGCCTGCAAAAAACACAACTATGGCAACAGGCGATGTCTGATTACAGCACTAGTATCGGTGAAACGCGTGATGTGCAGTTAGCCGATGGCAGTCATCTTCGACTCAATACCGATACAGCTATTGATGTTGTGTTTAATGGCAAACAACGTCTGATTCATCTCAAACACGGTGAAGTGTTTATTACCACGGGTCATGCAGCTGAGTTTGCTGGTCAGCCATTTATTGTGGTGACAGCTGAAGGGAAAATTGAGGCCCTAGGCACACAATTTAATGTCCGACAAAATGCTGATTCAACCGAAGTTACCGTGGTTCAGGACAGCGTGTTAATCCATCAGGTACAACAAAAACTCACCTTAAATGCGGGCGAAAGGATTCGGTTTAATCAACTTGAGTTAGCAAAAGCCGTTAAAGCGGACCCTGCCATCACCAGTTGGACACAGCATAAGCTGGTAGCAGAGCAAATGCCCGTGTCTGAATTTATTCATGAGTTATCACGCTATCGTTCCGGCATTTTACGCTGTGATGCAACGGTTGCTGATCTCAAAGTCAGTGGCGTTTTTCCACTTAATGATACTGATAAAGCCTTGCAACAAATGGCACAAGCGCTGCCCGTGTCTATTCAGTCTCGCACACGTTATTGGGTGACGGTTGTTCCAAGAGACCGTGCTTTATGACTCAAGCACTGACGAATTCAGATCCTATCAATCAAGCCTGCGTTTGGGCGGCAAGGCTCTGGGCAGATGATGTGTCTGAGCAGGATAAGCAGGCCTTTCAAGACTGGCTTGATGCAGATCCTATCCATCAAAAAGCATGGCAACAAGTTGTTAATCTTCAGCAGCAGTTCAATGCTGTGCCCGACAGACGTATCGGTAGTCAGGTATTACAACATCGCCCCGGTATGAGTCGTCGTCAACTGCTCACCGTCGTCGGTATTGGCGTGGGGGTGGGCGCAATGGGTGTTCAGCACTGGGGACCTTTATCCGTGCCTGGCACGCGATATGCCACGGCAAAAGGCGAGATTCGTCATTGGCAACTGACGGATGGCACAACATTGGCCTTGAATACCAATAGCAAAGTTGATGTCGATTATGATGCCGACACACGCAAAATCATATTGCATTACGGTGAAATCGCGATCGATACCGGTAAAGATCCCCGCCCTCTCACCATTGTTAGCCGGGATGGATTGCTAGAGCCGCTCGGCACACGTTTCAATGTGCAGCAATCTGAGTTAGAAACACAGTTAAAGGTCTTTGAAGGTCGAGTGAGAATCACGCCAACAGAAACAACTAACATACACACCATTGTTCCTGCAGGTGAAGGTGTTAACTTTTCAGCAGTGCAAATCGCTCAGCCGTTCCATGCTGATCCCGCCTCCAACTTATGGCAGGAGGGTAAACTCGCCGTAGCTGATATGCCTCTGGATGAGTTTGTCCACCAATTAACCAGATACCGCTCGGGTATGATTCGTGTCAGTCCGGAACTCAAACGGTTAACGATTACCGGTATTTTTTCTGTGCAAGATACAGATCGAGTACTGGAACAGCTCAGTGAGATTTTGCCGGTGAAAGTCAGTTACTTCTCCCCCTACTGGGTCACAATCAAACCCTTAACATCTTAATTTTTTGTGTCATTAGCGACTTTTCCAGCTAATCACCCCGCTTAAATTTCCCTTTTAAAACAGATGGATAATCACTTCATATACATCAACTCGTCTAACAACCGGTTAATGCGAATAATTATTATTACGGGTTTTCATTCCACGTTCGGTATTACAAGTACAAACCACTTTTACTGACTAATAAATACTGAAGGAACTGAAACATGCCGTTACGTCGTTTTTTACGACTTCCCACTCTATTCATCACGCTTAATATGTGTGCTGCCACTGGCCTGTTTGCCGGTGTCAGCCAGCACGTTTATGCACAAGACAGCAACACGGATGTTCAGTCTTTTTCTTTGTCGGCAGGAAGCCTTGACCAGGTCTTACGTCAATTTGGCCTCAATGCCGGTATTGCTTTATATGTTGACTCCTCTTTGGTCAATCATCAACACAGCAATGGCTTGGTGGGTGACTATACCCCACATCAAGGTCTGCAAACCTTACTGACTGGTACTGGGCTAACCGCCGTCCAACAGCCTGACGGCAGCTATCGTATTGAACCCGTTCCCACTCTCAGCCTTTCTGAAGATGAAAGCAGTGTGGATTTAGGAAAAATCGACATTGTGGGTGACACGATGCTGTTTACCCAAGACACTATTGGTTATAACGATGTATTTGATAAAAACATCTCCAGCACCTATGTCGGTAAACAAGAGTTAGAGCGATTCAAAGGTTCATCACCCGCCGATATGCTCAGTGGCATGCTCAATGTTTACAGCGCCGATGCCCGTAACAGTGGCGGTATTGATCCCAATATCCGAGGCATTCAGGGCCCTGGCCGTGTGCCACTCACCATCGATGGCACTGAACAGGCAATTACTATCTGGCGTGGTTATAACGGTGCCAATAACCGAAGTTATATCGACCCTAATCTCATCGGTAATATCAAAGCGATAAAAGGCCCCAACCTTGAACGTAATGTTCATAGCGGTATCGGCGGTGCCATAGTGGCTAGCACACTTAGTGTGGATGACATCCTAAAACCAGGTGAAGCATTCGGCGGCGAACTTAAACTCGAAGGCAGCAATAATGCAGTCGATGCGAGTGTGCCACGTTTATCCAGTGGCCAGTCCTACACCGATATTCCCGGTTTTAATGCTCAAGGTGATATCTACGATCCAACGCTCTATGTCGAACCCCATTCAGGTGGGCAAGACTATTTTGATGACTATGCTTATCGTCTGGCTGTTGGTACCCGTCAGGAGGCATTTGATCTCATGGGGGCTTACGCTTACCGCAAGAAAGGTAACCATTTTGCAGGGAAACATCAGGATGGTTTCTACTCTCGTGGTTCGGATAATCTTCAAGACAATATGATTCCTGATATGGCCAACATCTATAAGCCAGGGGATGAACTGCCCAATACTTCAAGCGAAATGGAATCCTGGTTAGCAAAAGCCAAGTTCAAATTCAGTGATAACCACAGCCTCTCATTTGGTTACCGCGATACATCCACTACCTATGGCGAAATATTCCCGTCACGAATTTCATGGGAAAGAGCTGTCGATGAAGGTGTGCCGCAATGGCCATTAAGTGAAGTAAAAGCAAAAGCGTATAACGTCGAATACGAGCTCAACCCTGAAACCAATCGTTGGGTCGATTTGTATGCCAGTGTCTGGAGAACGGATACCGTCAGTGACACCTACACGGCAGGTGGTTACCCCAATGAACCTTATGATAACAATGCCTCGGGTAATACCACTCTTCGTAATACAGCACTAAGAAATGCCAAAGAAGATCGTCGTGGTGTCACCTTGAGCAATACCTTTGCTTTGATGGATAACCTCGATCTGACCGTGGGCGGCCGTTATCAGCATGAAAAATTACGTTCTGATGATCGTTATGATCCGACGGGTAGCTTCCGAATGTATCCCAAAGCTGGACGTCGTCAAGAAAAAGAAATGAATTTCAACTTTGCCTGGAAACCCACACACTTTCTTAGTGTGGATGCCGGCATGCGTTATTCCTCTTTCTGGACGTTTGATGATTTTCGTAAAAGCCAATTGGATGCGGGTAATACCAGCCTCAATAGTTATGCGCCTACTTTGGGAAGGACCATCTATATCGAATATGACAGAGTCATTACTCAGGCTGATGTGGACCCGCAAATACAAAGCTGGGAGGATAGCCGCGCGTTTTGGGAGTCATTGGGTGTTGACGTTGATGCAGCTATACAAGGCATTCAGGACACTGTCGGCACTACTGAAACTGCCACACAGGAAACGGTCTGGAAAGTCGGTAAAGATGGCAAATATTATAGAAATAATCACCCCTGCTTAACGGCTGATGTTGATGTGACGGCTTGTCTTAACGGAGCGACAGTCATTGGCAATGTGCAAACCATTAAAAAGGTGAAACACCTTAAAGGTGATGGTTGGGCTCCGGTTCTGTCTGTTGCGATGGATCTGAATGATGATAGTCGTATCTATGCTCGCCATAGCCAAGCTTATCGTTTCCCCAGTTTATTTGAAAATACCATCAGCTTTTCAGCCTCACTGCCCAATCCAAATTATGAGTTAAAACCAGAGCATATTTATAACTATGAGGTGGGTTATGTTCATAACCTGGCGGGGTTTTTTGATGCGGATTATGCCGATATCAAACTCAGTTACTTTTATAACCGCACTGAAAACGTTATCGAGCGAGATCCTAACCTCAACTTCAGTAACCTGGAGAAACAAACGCTGGAAGGTATTGAATTTCAGGGTCGCTATGACAACGGCGGTTTCTTCACCAACTTGAGCCTGGCCTATAACTTCGAAAATGAAGTCTGTGATGAATCCACCGCTGTTGTGCTCGATTATCGATCCACCAGTGATTGTGTTGAAGATGGCTTTGTCGGTGGTTATCTGGTGAGCATGGCCATGCCGGAATACACCGCAAACTGGACGCTGGGCGGGCGATTTTTCAATCGTAAATTAGAGCTAGGAAGTCGTGTCACCTATTACTACAAACACGAAGACAAGTTTGAAAGTAACTACCGTGATCCTTCAGCCATTAGTTACTACGCGAATACCCCCTGTCATGGGACACCATTCTGCTATTTGATGCCTATGCCAGCTACCAGTTAAACGATGACATCAGTGTAGAACTGACCGGCACTAATCTCAGTAATGAATATTACATCGATCCGATGAGTCGTTCTGCTATTCCCGCCCCGGGGCGCACATTCAAACTCAGCCTCACGGCTAAATTTTAATCATGGAACAAGGAGGTGGTTTCTCAAAAAAAGCAGCGTTACCGAATAACTAACTATTTTTTAAATACGAGGACAATATGATGAAAACAGTACAAAAACTATCAATTCTTGCTTTAGCTTTAGGTCTAACTGGTATGGCTCATGCGACAGAATCAGGTCAAAGCTATGACGGTACCATCACCGTCGGAGGTACCACCAGTACATCTCCAGATCACCCAGGCACGATAGGTGCGCCAGGTGTTGGAGTGAATGCTTTCTATGGTGGCACCATGATTGGTTTCTCCAGCCTAAAATGAATGGGCAGCGTTGATGCGAACAATATCTACGCCATCACCACGGCGATGACGCCTCCAAGTCACGCTGCGTTTGGAAATTTTGACTTTGCTCAGGTCGCTGGACAGGAAATCTATTTCGGTGAATGGTCACAAAATGGCACCACAAATGACCCAACCCGAGTGGTCTACTACTCTGGTGATGACACAGACACTACCATGCCAACCACTGGTACAGCCGCCTACACTGTTAAAGGTATCAACAATTACAACGGCTCTAACTTACTGACCGGAACGCTGAATGCTAACTTCGGCACGGGTAACTTATCTGGAACAATGAGCCGAACTGGTCTGAGCATTGCTATCAATGCCTCGATTAATAGTGCTGATGCCAGCTTCTCAGGTGACGCTGTAGCTAATAGCTCAGCGATTGGTACATCTGAAGGTCACTTCTATGGTGCAGATGCTGCCGCTTTAGCAGGGATTGCTAAATTTGCTAACCGTGATTATGACACTGCTTTTGGTGGTGCTCAATAATCATTAGTTAGTTCAAGGATGAAACATGGCCAGATGCTTCCGGGCATCTGGCTTTTTCCTTTTCATGAGTTTCAACATGATGTTTGATGTATACCGATCTCACCACTACCCCACCTCAAGATGGGTAGCGTTTTTGTGCCTGACCGTTTTATCGTTAACCAGTCCGAACAGTTGGGCAGATGATAAAGACACGTCTCTTCGCTTAAATCAGGGCATTGAGTTACGCGCTGATCAACAAGAGCAGGAAATCCTGAAAGATGAAGACTATCTGCGAGGTGAACGGCCCAGTTTAATCATTGATGGTCAGTCATATACTGTTCAGCACAACAGTAATGATGTGGGTCGCGCCCTGTATGTGTCATTGCAGAAAAAACAGTGGTCATCGGTGAAGTTTTTTCTAGAAGAATATGAAGAGTTTGCTGATACAGATCCTATGCTGCTCGCTTATGCCCGGGGCGCTATTGCTCGGATGGAAGGCAATCTGGAACAGGCAGAATCAGAATACCGCCAGCTTATCGACTTAAAACCCGACTTTTTACCCGGTCAGTTAGAGCTGGCACGCGTGCTGTTTGAGAACAGAAAAGATGCAGACTCAGATAAAGTATTCAGTACTATTCAACAGACACTCAATCCCGCCGATGCTCGTCAGCAAGGCGTTAGCACCACAGTGGATAGTTTTTTGCAGGCGTTAGATAAACGTCAGTCCTGGCAAGGTTCGTTTTCGATTGGTCCCACCTGGGTTGATAACTTAAACCAATCATCCGAGAGTTACAGTTGTTTACTCTATTTTGGTAATGTCTGTTTTTACGAACGCGAGACACCCGAAGCGGTGGAAGCACATGGTCTGGACTACGAAGCCACACTCAATAAACGATTTGCTTTGTCCGGTCATCATGGCCTATTTTTTCGTTCGTTATTATTTGGCCAAAGTTACAAAGACCACTCTGATTTTAATGAAAGCCAAATTACCTCACAGCTCGGTTATAGCTACCAAACTCAACGCAATCAATTTTCACTAGCACCGTCTTTTGATTTCTCTCGTTATGGTCATCGATCCATATATGGAGCCTGGGGACTACATAGTGAGTGGTTACATTATGTGTCCGATCGTGTGCTGTTTAAACTTGAAGCCGATTATAAAGATCAGCAATATCGACAAAAAGACTACGCTGCTTACAACGGTGATATTTGGTCAGCTTATGCCACCGCCTGGTATGTATTCCCTGATCAATGGACGCTATTTGGCGGGGTGGACTGGACCAAGAAAGAAGCAGAGACAGAACCCTTCGCTTATCAACAATATGGCATAAGAGCAGGTGTCTCCAAAGAGTTTAGTGACAACATCAATGCCGTCCTTTTCACCTCTGTGCGTCAACGTAAGCATGATGAATTTAACGCTTTACTGGGTGAGCAGCGTGAAGATATTGAACAAAACTACACCCTTATTGTGCGGTTTCCCGGACTGAGTTTTTATGGGCTGGAACCAAACCTTACCTTCAAGCATCGCAAAGTACATAGCAATGTGAATTGGCTTTATTCCTATGATAGGAATATCACCAGTTTGAAATTGGAAAAGCGGTTTTAAACCACTTTAAAATCAGCCAAAAGCAGAAAAGAATTAGGATTATTTATGTTGATACCCCCCATTTTTTGTCTTACTGGTTTGCCTTGTTTTCAGCTCATTAAGTGTGCAAGCTGCTGAGCAAAATGAATGGCAAAAATGGCAATCTGAAGCATCCAGCGCCTATCAAGCGGGCAATTATGAAGCCGCTGAAACAGCCATCCGCAAAGCCATTGCTCGTGCTGAAAAAGCTGATAATGGTGATATCTACAAAGCCAGCAGCCTCAATCTATTGGCATTTATTCAGGAGGCAAAAGGTCAGCCTGAGCAGGCAATGGCCTCCTTATCAACCGCGGTGACCTTAGCCAAAAAAGCATCCGCTTCGCCTGATGAACAGCTCGCCACCTTATTATTTAATCAGGGCGTGTTACTGCAAAAAAATCATCAGCTAAATAAAGCCGATAGCGTGTTGGGTGAGTCGATAGAACAATTCCAGCTCAGCCAGAGTGATGGTAACGGCAAGATGTGGCAGGCCATTTTATTAAAGACGCAAATCCTGATCTCACTAGGCAATCAGCAGCAGGCATTACATCTGGTTTCAACCACCTTATCCGACTCAATGGATAAAACAGGTGCTCAATTACCCTTATCCATAGAAAGCGATTTAGTGTTATCAGCTGCTAATATTCAATTAAAAGAGGGGCAGTATTATCAAGCCATCACCTCACTTGAACAGATGAAAAAGAAACTCAATGGTGAATCAAAACTGACCGCTGAACGGTTGCCAGAATTACTGAATTTACTCGCCATAGCCTATGACAAATCTGGTCAGACTGAAAAAGCAGCTTCAATCCGAAAGCAAAATCTCAATGCACAAAATGATGCCCCCGCCTCGATGGCAACAGTGATGCAGCTCAATGAATTAGGCTTATACCAACAGCAGCAAAATCATCTTGAGCAGGCAGCACAGTATTATCAGCAAGCCTTGTCACAACTTAAGTTATTGAACAAAGAACACAGTATTGAGCAAGCCACCATTTTAGGTAATCTCGGCGCGTTACAACTGGCGACACATGATACAAAATCGGCTGAAGCATCTTTATCGCAGAGCTTAGCGTTATATCAAAGTATGCAGGAAAGACCTGTTGAGGCAGCAGGCATTGCCGGTTATCTCGGCACTTTGTATTACAACAAACGACAATTTGCTAAAGCCGAAACGGCTTTTCTCACCGCCGTAGAGAACTTGCAAAAGACCCGATCTGCAACAGATGAAAACCTGCTACTGGCTTTACAAAATATACAGTCGCTTTATATCGCTTGGGATAAACCTGCTAAAGCCGCTCAGTACAATCAAGCCATTCAGGAGATTAAACAACAACTTCATTAAAAATCAGCTGCTGCATTACGGAAATCAGCGTCTGCTTCGGTATATCAAATAACACAGACATTTTATGAACAGGATAAACCGATGACAGACCAACTGACTCTCTCAAATGCTTTACGCAGCGAAACACATGATTTACATGAAGTACTGGATAAACGCGTGATGCAACTAAATCCATTTGCGGATAGCAAACATTATCAAGGGTTTCTGCGTATGCAATTACGTCTGCATACTGCAGCAGAACCGCTCTATCACAATACCAAGCTCTTAAACTTACTGCCTGACTTGAGTGGTCGTAGCCGTCTTAATGCGGTTTTATCAGACTGTGAGGACGTTGAATTAAATAATACGCTCATCGCAGAAGATCAGCGTATCGCAAGCTACATCAAGATCGCAGATGAGTATGAAGGCCTTGGTTGGTTATACGCGCTTGAAGGTTCAACGCTAGGCGCGGCGATGTTACTCAAACATGTCAAAAACCAACTGAACTTGTCTGAAACGTTTGGTGCCAGCCATATGGCAGCACACTCGGATGGACGCGCCACTCACTGGAAACAGTTTAAAGCGATGTTAGATCAACTTGAGTTAACACAAGCACAACGTGAAAAAGCATTAGCGGGTGCAACACAGGCTTTTATTTTTGTCACTGATGCCGTTAACGATGTAATGATAGATGATGCTGTAGCGAGTTAAACCATGGTTATAACCTTATTGTGGCGCCTTTTCGCATTGATTTTTCTCGGTATTGCCTTCGTAGGCCTGATATTACCGGGCTTACCTACTACCGAGTTTGTCTTGATGGCACTCTGGTGTTCGGCAAAAGGCTGGCCACAATTGCATCGCTGGTTATTAGCGCATCCACGATTTGGTTATATGATTCAGCAATGGCAGCAACACCGAGCCATACCACGACGCGCCAAAGTGATAGCGTTAGTTTCGATGACAATCAGCTGTTATCTGCTATTTTTAAGTGGACTACCACTGTGGGTGAAATGTGTGAGTTCAAGCATGATGGTGGCCGTGTTGTACTGGTTAATCACCCGACCAGAACCATCAAACATCGCGAGTTAGTCTGATGAGAGTGAGGTAGCAAGACATGCCTGCAAACCTTTGGCGATATATTTTTCCACTGAGGATACAGAGACATTTAACTGTTTAGCAATGTCCTTATAGCTCATGCCATCAAGCTGCCTCATTAATAAGGCTTGACGCACATTAGCAGGCAAACGATGCAATAAGCTATCAATTTGGGTTAAGGCTTCTATCATCAATGCTTGAGTTTCAACCGAATGGGCTGTGTCCTCCGGTTGTTGTTTCAGAAATTCCAGATAGGCTTCTTCAACACGACGGCGACGAAATACATCAATCACCAGACCTTTGGCAATATGCGTCAGATATTTACGGGCATCTTTTTGCTCGGGTAATCGACCACTCGTGAGTATTCGTAGATAGGTATCCTGAATCAGGTCGGCGGTGGTTTCAGGACACCCCATGCGGCGTTGGATAAAGACCGACAACCAACCACGGTGCTCCAGGTACAGATTTTCAATAGTGTCTGTGTGTGTAGCACGCATGATGATCCCCTTAAACTTAGTAAAAACTTACAAATCTTAACGAGAATCATTATCATCTATAAACTAAAAAATTGCAAATGCCACGTTTAGATAATAGTTAATTGATTTTTATTGGATTTATTCTCACGTGATTGCACCCTTAGCGCTAATCCGAGTGACTTAAGTATGGATAAATTCCGTTATTCATTTTTAGCCAAGATCACCCCCTGTTTGTCGAAACATCACGGCAGTATGGTGGCAACCAGTTCTGAAGGAGTGAGTTTGAAGCGTTTTTTAAAAGCCGTAATAAAGTTTGAGGGGTGAGCATAACCGGCTATAAAGGCAGCTTCACCAATGGATTTCTTGTCGACCAATAATGCTTTTTTTGCCATATCCAGACGTCGTTGGCGACAGTAGTTATTCACCGTCATCCCATAGGTCGTTTTAAACTTACGCTGTAAGGTGCTCACACTCAGCCCTATCGCTGAAGCCATTTCTGCAACGGTCATGGATTGCATCAGCATGTCATCAATTTGATGTCTTAGTTGGTTTTCCTGTAATGAAGTTGCACAGGGTTGATCTGTTTTTTGTGGCATTTCTGTTCGTTGAAGTGACGTGAGTACCTTTAGATTTTCAGCGATCAGTTGAAAGATGATCGCCTCTTTCAGTAGCTCATCCTGAATAGTCGTTTGTTGAGCTTTAAATAAATAATCACTGGCCAGCTTTGCAACCACATCAGAAGCTTGCCAATGGTAAAAAGCAGCATGAGCTTGAAATAGCTGTTGAATATGCTGCTTTTCATCTGGTGTAGTCGCTCTTTCCTCAAGCCATTGTCGTTCGATAAATATATTGAGTTTATTCACATGCATACCGCGTTCGAAACGGCGACTAAGCATTTCAGGTTGATTAATAATAAAAGCGGAACACTCCACACGGCCCTCACCAAGACAACCTAGCTGATAACGTTGCGAGCCAAGCGAAAATGACACTTTTCCATCAAATAAGATGGTCATGCTGATCGCAGGAGGCAGTTCTGCAAAGCTGGTTCTATCCGCCATTTCTATTAAGTTACCGGCATGCACAGACAGACCATGCCGATCAAAATGATGATGAAAGAGGCCTTTTAAAACGACTTCATCCTGTGCCTTGTCTTCTGAAAAGCTGACATAACGCACATTCATTCGATTCAGCTCAGACAGATAAATCATATTATCCAGTCTCGCTGTCACCTGATTATTTTGTTTGTTTGGTGAATAGTCATTCTGTTCAGCTACTGTCAGGGCTGTTTTTTCATCATTTGATAGCACGCTTTCGACTGACTGGTGATTTTTCATAACACTATGACGTTTGCTCATAACTCTTTTTGGGAACTTGCTCTATAGTCACATTATATAATGATAATGATTTTCATTTACAAACAATAACAAGAAAATCGATCTACGCTTAATGTTAAGGGGATTTATGAACAAACATATCTTAGCCATCGCAATATCAGCCTGTATGAGTACACAAGTCTTTGCTGAAGACGCGGTAAACAGCAACTCAAATCAGAGCAACCGTGTTGAGTTAGGCAGCATCACTGTTGAAGGTGAAAAACAAACACGGACTCTGAAAGACACAGCTTCTTCCGTTTCCGTCATTGATCAAGAAGCATTGAAATCAAACCAATACCACACCTTGCGTGATGCTATTTCTTCTGTACCGAATGTTGTTGTACAAACCGGTGCTGTAGCGAATGTTCGAGGTGTTTTAGGTAATGGTGCTGCAGGTGGCTTTAATGCCGTAACAGGTGGAGCCAGTGCTCGTTTTTCAACATTGATTGATGGTGTTAACCAACCTTTTATCGCTGACTTAGTCGGTGATTCTGGCTTGTGGGATATTGAGCAAATTGAAGTCTTCCGTGGCCCTCAATCTACCAATAATGGACGTAATAGTATCGCTGGTGCCATGTATATCAAGACAGCTGATCCAACGTTTGATTGGGAAGGTAAAGTGAGGTTGGGCTACCGTAATAACGAACGCTATATAGACAAAGCGGTCATGCTGTCTGGTCCTGTTATTGAAGATACATTGGCATTTCGTTTTTCTGGTCAGTTAATTGATGGACAAACCGATACCAGCAACGAACCCTATGAAAGTAATCCAACCAATATTGATTTGAATGAGCTGGATACCAAACAAGGTCGCTTCAAATTACTTTGGACACCGACTGATAATTTGGAGTTAATGTTCACTCACTCTCAATACACTGAAAAAGGTGATGGAGGCCGTCGTTATTTTGAAGATACTGACACCGATGCGTATTTCAAAACCTTTTTCCGTGATATGGACACAGAAAGTGTGATGAACAGCATTGATGCACATTATCAAATCAACACGAGTACTTCTTTGGACATCAAGCTGGCTCAACTAGACTACCAATATGCGTTTGAAACGTATCAAGCGGATCCTGCTGATACACAAAATCTGGATATTGATGATAAAAGCAGAAACATTGATGTGAAATTAAATTTTGGTGAAGGTAACCATGCCTTTAACGGGTTTATCGGTCTCGACTATTACAAACGTGATCAAGATATCGATAGTATCGGTGGCTCAGCTGACTATAACGGTGACGACACCACCGACTCAAAAGCAATATACAGTGAACTTAACTTCGGCTTAACTGAAAAGTTAATTTTAACAACCGGATTGCGTTATCAGGATGAATCTCAAGAGCGTGATTTTACTTATGGTGGGCTACCATATACGTTGAAAGAGGACGATACGATTTTGCTACCCAAAGTCGCGTTGAAATACGACATCACGCCAGAAACTCGGATCGGTGTCAGTGCTGTAAAAGGCTATAACTCTGCCGGTGGTGCACTCTCTGTAACGGATAATGCCTATTACTACTTTGACGAAGAAAAAGTAGATACTTACGAGGCATTTATTCGCACCAGCTTTGATGATAACCGCTACGAAGTCCATGCGAATGTGTTCTTCAATGACTTTGATGGTTATCAAGGTGTGAATTCGCTTCGCCGCATTGACAATATCAAGAAAGTGGAAACCTACGGAGCCGAAATAGAGGGTACAGCCTTGGTGACGGATAATCTTCAAACTCGTCTAGGAATCGGTTTATTACACACCGAAATCAAAGATGCTGGTGACGACTATACAGGGCTTGATGGTAATGAACTTAACTCAGCCCCCGATAAAACGGTCAATTTTGCCGCTACCTATTATGTGTCTGATGATTTTGATCTCGGCGGTAATATTCAATACACCA
Organism: Methylophaga marina; assembly: GCF_030296755.1. Lineage (NCBI taxonomy): Bacteria > Pseudomonadati > Pseudomonadota > Gammaproteobacteria > Thiotrichales > Piscirickettsiaceae > Methylophaga > Methylophaga marina. The sequence continues at coordinate 1,559,150 of NZ_AP027741.1, read as the reverse complement.
GTGGTTATTTCAGTGATGTAGAAAATACGAAAGAGCGTGAAGTCAGCGGTTTTTCTTTAATAAACTTACGTGCCAATTATCGTATTGCTGATCTGGAGTTGTCTGCATTTGTTAACAACCTGACCGATAAACGCGCTCGCCGTTCTCGTGAACCTGTTGGTGCTAGAGTCCCGGTAGCGTATGCAGACTTTGTTGAGGCGCGTAACGTCGGTATCTCTGCCACGTATTCATTCTTTTAAGCCTTAGTCACGGGTAAAACCAAGCAGCCGTTATTGACGGCTGCTTTTATTTTTAGAGATCCCAAAGTATGACCATTTATCCTTATATTGCGCTAATGCTGTCGTTCGGCGGAAGTGTGTGTGTTTATTTAGCCTCGCGGCATCAACTTTGGTTGAGCAAGGTCTGGCCTGCATCCTATTTAAGGCGAATTGGGCTTTTATTAATGAGTATAAGCCTGATATTAGTCATCACCACCATGCAGCTCGTAGCAGGTGTGTTCATGATGCTGATATGGGTAATGCTTCTCTTGGTCTTATTCCCCTATATAGGTGCCTGGAAATCACTGAGGAGAGCACGCTAATGACAAGCACGCCATTTCGAGCAGACTGGATCAGTAAATCCCTAGCCGGCATCGTCTTAGGCTTTTTTGCTGCGATGTCGATATGCGGTTTGTTTTTTCTTTTGCCACTACAGATAGGTCGAAGTGGTGAAGCTCAATTAATCATGTGGTTACTTGGCCCTATCTGGCTCACCATTCTCAGCACCTGTTTTTTGTTTCGCTCTGGTGCTCGTGCCTGGTTTTGGCTGGGACTAACTAATGTTGTGCTGTATGCACTGTATTTTTTATTTAAATCCTTCTGAGATGACTCCCACATGAAAGTAAAAGCAGACATTATTCGTACCTATAAATCGCTGCACACCTGGGTGGGTATTATCAGCGGCATGGCATTGTTCATCGCTTTTTATGCTGGTGCATTAACCATCTTTAAAGAACCCATTACCCATTGGGCTACACCGCCTATTCAGCAATCAGAGCGTATTGATCTAGAAAAAATACCCTCTGTGCTTGATCAGCTGGTTGAGTCAGAGCCATCCGCCGCACGAAATATACAAGTGAATTTAGACCCCGAAACACATCACACTCATCAGATCATGTGGACAGTTGAAGGTGACAAAGGCGGCGATCATGATGTGTCCTCACTGCGTTACTTCAGCGCCCATTTAGATAAACAGCAAACACTCGTCACAGAAGAAGTCAGCCCAGCCCCTGTTGCTCAATTTATTGATACCCTGCACCGGGTGGTTGGTCTGCCGGTTGATAGTGATCCTAATCGCTGGATTATGGGTGTTTTTGCCATTTTGTATGTCTTGGCACTGGTATCAGGCTTGATTATTCTGCTACCTATTCTGGTCAAAGAGCTGTTTGCGTTCCGTCTGGGAAGAAAACCAAAACGGGTCTGGCTCGATGCCCATAATGTGGTCGGTGTGACCAGTTTGCCCTTTCACTTGATTATGGCGATCACAGCTTTTGGTTTTGCCTACCATGATCTTATCTATGACGCTCAGGATAAACTCATTCATGAAGGCCAGTTACGTCAGGCGTTATTTTCAAGTGCCCCGAAGCCGAATCCTGAACAAAGTACTGATCCTGCAATGATGTTGTCACCAGAACGATTGCTGGCCACCGCCAGAGAAGTGGCGCCGTCGTTCGAACCTTATCAGCTGCAATATTCAGGTATAACCACACCACGAGCTAGTGTCATGATCTGGGGGCATGAAGCACATGCCATTGCTCCCCGGGCTCCGGGAGGCTTCATTGCGATCAATCCATATTCGGGAGAAGTGCAATCGACCGATTATTTACCAGGCCAGCAGCCGGGAGAAATGGTAGCAGTCAGTAGTTTTTTTGCTTTGCATTTTGCTACCTTTGGCGGCTCACCTATACGTTGGGCATATTTCATTCTGGGTCTAGCCGGAGCATGGCTGTTTTATACTGGTAATTTACTCTGGGTGGAAAACCGCCGTCGCCGAAGTAAGCCCGATGGAACATTATTCACTCAACGAAAAGATGTAAAAGTGATGGCCTCACTCACGGTTGGCATTTGCCTGGGCAGTGTCTGTGGCATTTCTTTGATGCTTGCCAGCAGTAAATGGTTAGCATTAGAGTCCCAGGCCACCTACGCTCATTTCCAATGGGTGTATTACTTTATGTTTTTTGCCGCAATCGCATGGAGCTTCATACGTGGTGCTGCCCGGAGTTTGGTTGAGTTGCTGTACTTAGCTTCTATGCTTACTGCTGCGATGCCACTTACCAGCTTACTGAGCATCCTCATTCCATCAACAGGGCTGTGGATGCATACTGAACTGGACACTTTGATGGTGGATAGTGTGGCACTCATGCTAGCTGTGAGTTTTATCATGCTTGCCAAAGCAACATCTCAACGCGTGTATCATAGTCAAGTCACCGACAGCGTCTGGTCATACCGTCCAGCCATTCGCTCTGTATAAAACGGGCATTTTGTCGACGTTTTCTGATCGTGTTTTCACTATTGGCATCCACTGTTTTTGTACAGTACAGTGAAGGCTTATCAAAAATAAATAGAAACACACAGAGAGAAACACTATGAGCAGACTCTATAACGAAAAACATCGGGCTCTTCAGGACTTATTCAATAGCCGGGAGATGGCCGATCGGGTCGAGGAAGTGGCGCTAGTCACAGAAGTGGATGAGATGGCCAAAGACTTTATCGAAAGCCGTGATATGTTTTTTCTGACAACGGTGGATGAGCGTGGTCGGCCAACGGTGTCTTATAAAGGCGGTGAAGCCGGCAGTTTTATCAAAGTGTTGGATGAGAAAACCATTGCGTTTCCCAGCTATGACGGCAATGGTATGTATTACTCCATGGGCAATATTCAGGGCAATCCAGAAGTCGGTTTATTGTTTATTAATTTTGAGACACCGCATCGCATTCGTGTGCAGGGTACAGCAACAGCATCGAATAACGATCCACTGATAAAAGAATGGAAAGAAGCCGAAATGGTGGTACGCGTAACCGTTTCTGAACTATGGCAAAACTGCCCGCGCTATGTTCATCGTTATCAAAAAGTGAAAGAGTCACGTTATATTCCTAAAGAGGAATACAAAACACCTATCGCCACCTGGAAACGTATTGATAGCCTGCAAGATGTATTACGTGAGCATGAATTAAACCAGGTAGCCGAAGAAGGGGGCACCATGCCAATTGAAGAATGGTTTAGCTATATTCAATCAGGTGATGACAAGGCGTAAGCTTTGTCGCAGACCATATCTTTAAGCACAAGCTAGGGCTATTAGACTTACCCACATTATGCGTAAAACAGATAAAAAATTAGACAATGCCTTACGACTACTCCTCACCGAAGTATGTGAGCAAGCATTAAAAGATATCCATGGCTTTGAGTGGTTAACCCACTTAGTGAACTATGACAACTATCCCAACAGCCTAAAGATCATCTGTGTGTTTGATGACAATGAGAGTTTGGACAACTACCTTCAATCAGATAAGCACGACCGTTTGCTATTACTCATTGAATCGGAGCTTAAGAAACGTAATATCAAGTTAAAACGCCTAGCCGATCATGTGAGCTACGATACTGAGGAAAACTGCACACTTCAGCACAATGGTCATTGGGCAAGCAGATTAAATGAACCATCTCGCTTTACTAGCCATTAATGACGACGCCCAACTGACAGCCTCTTATCAAAGGTTAACCTCTAAAAAAAGCCACCACAGAAGTGGTGGCTTTTTTACTCTCATTAAAAGTCTAATGAATACCCTACTGTTAAGGTTCTACCTCGACCTTTGAAGTTACGAGTATCTGAGCCATAACTGGTTTGTGATGAGTAGCTGAAATAATCCTTATTCAGTAGGTTGGTGACACCAGCATGAAGCTTACCAGCAGAGAGTTTATAGGCCATGGTGGCATCAATTAGCCCATAGGATTTGAACTGCTCTTCATCCTTCCCCGGCTCTTCATCAAAGTTACGATCGAAGTTGTAACTGGCTTGTACAAATGACGACAGCTTTGGTGTCCATTCTGCCTGCCAGCTAGCAATTAAACGGTTCGGTGGAATATTTTGACCATTGAGATCAGTATCGACTTTGCCATCATCATTGCTGTCGTAACGGCCACGAATATAGGAATAAGCCAAGTTGAGTTTATGGTCATCATTCATTTTCCAGCCTAAGTTAGCCTCAGCACCATTGATTTCTGTTTTTTCACGATTCACAAAATATTCTGTTTTATCGGCATTAGCAGAGAGATGCGAGCCCAAGTCAGAGTCTGACTCGTAGTAGCTGATCTCAAAGTCAACAGTGTCCCAGTCAAACCGTAAACCAATTTCTCTATTAGTCGTCAGAATGGGTTCTAGATCCAGCAAACTATCCACACTCAGGCCAGCGACACTCACACCGCGTAAGACACGCCCCACATCAGGCATACCAAAGCCTTCTGAGTAATTCGCAAACACGCTCATCCAGGACAGAGGACTAACGACGATACCACCATTAAACAAGGTCTCACTGAAATCAGGATTCCCCCTTTGACATCAACACTGCCCTTGCCATAAACAGTAGTGAAGTCATCGACGTCCAGCTCCGAGTGCTCATAACGAACCCCAGCATGTAATACAACGGCGTCTATAGGTTGCAACTGTAGTTGCAAGAAAGGTGCATAATTTTTATAGACCACTTCCGGTACATAATTACGGTTTGTCATGGCCAGATTTTGTAATGAGCTGTCCTCAATCAAATCCAAACCAGTCGTGACTTTCAATCTGTCTTCCAATAAACCATCTTTAACAAAGGTGAATTTCGCCCCTTTCTTCACTGACTCAATCTGAGTTTGATCAATGCTATCAGGTGCCAAAACAGGATCTTCGAAACTACTGGATGCTAGTGCCCCATATAAAGCTTCAAACTCCTGACGATAGGCCTGGGCAGTAAACTCCATTCCCGCCAAATCATAATTCTGGTATTTGAGGCTGGTAGTTAAGACTCTGATATATGGCGCATCGCCGACTGGGGTTCCCCTGACTGAGGTGGTGGGTATACCTTTCTCAATATCACCGTCGACGCTAATGTAATCATTGCCACCTTTGACTTGATAACGATTTAGAGAAGCTTCTATATGCTGATCATCATTTATCCAGTAACCCAGCTTGGTAAACAGGTCGTAACTCTTGGAGTTCATGATATCGCCCTGCACATTATCGACACCAATTTCGGTACCATCGGCATCCAGAAACACACCTTGTCTTTCGTAACTTAGGCCAAGCGTATATTCGAAATCATTTTTGCTACCACTCAGATTGTAATCTGTACGGTAACCCGACGTTTCATCACCAAACTCGCCGGTTGGTGTGGTCATTTGCACATTCAGACTTTGTTTGAGTGAATCCTGACTTGGGCGGCGGGTAATAAAGTTGATAATACCACCCGTTGCGCCAAGCCCATGAATAGCACTGGCACCGTGAATCACTTCAACGCGTTCCACCATGGACATATCAATGGTGTGACCATCACGCTGACCATCACGTAGTGGGTTACTCTGAGGCACACCATCAATCAAAAATAACGGCGAACGACCACGGAAGGTTTCACCACCACTGGTGAGCTTCTGACGGCTGGGTGAAAATGAAGGTAACAAATTACTCAAAATTTGAGAGCTATCACTGCTCATTTCCATCTGCTGCTCAATCTGAGCACGATTAATCACCGTCACCACTTGTGGCGAATCTTTTAGCTGGGTGTCAGAGCGTGTCGAAGTAATCAACATATCATCCAGCTCGACACTCTGTTTCTGCTTGGGTGTGACAGCAACGGGGACTGATTTTCTGACGATAGAGTAACTGCCATTGGAGAGTAAGGTCGCCTCTAAGCCTGTATTAGCTAATAGTACACTCAATAACGAGGATGGCGCTTTAGTCCCTTGGTAAGCTGAGGTCTGGATGCCTGCCACTACATCGGGGCTAAACGAGACGGTAATCCCACTCTGCACAGAAAATTGATTGAGTGCCGACTCGAGTGAGCCTGCTTGAATATGAAAGCTTTGTTGCTGAGTCATACTGTCTGCATAGCTGAGGTTGGTTGTGAGATCAGTGCTCACCATGGCGGTCGTTAACATCCCTGCCATGATGAGTTGTCGGCTTAATGGCGACAACGTTAAAGGTAAGAAAGTGGTGTGTTTCATCACTAGTCCTGTTAGTTAATGGATATTAGCGTTGCGATAACGCTGCTATCTAACAGGCCGAACGACACAGCAGAATCGTTAACCCCCTTAAACAAAAAAATATTCAGACAGGTTCAACTTGTGCCCAGAAACGCGTGAAATAGCGGACTTTGACTGGCAAAGTGCTACTGAGATTTTCTAATACAGAACGGGTGTCATTGATATTAAACGCCCCAGAGATACGAAGTGATGCAACGCCAGCATCACAATGTAATGTTCCTTTGTGATAACGGCCGAGTTCGTTTAAAAATTGATCCAGTCGCCAGTTGCTGACAATCAACATCCCCTGTGTCCAGGCATCCATATTGACGGGCATCAAACTCAACGAACCGTGTTTCAATGTGTTAAAACGCATGCAGTGGCCGGCTTGAACTTTGACGGCTTTACTGGCTTTTTCCGGCATAACTTCCACCGCATGTTGGCTAACGCCGACCCAGGTTACATCATCATGACATCGAACCTGAAAGCGGGTGCCGAGCGCTTTGACTGTTCCTTGTGCCGTTTTTACAATAAAGTCTTGCTCAGGCATCTGTTTGCCTGTTTCAACAAGAATCTCACCACGATAGAGTATTAACTCTCTGGCATGCTCACTGATATTCACATCCAGAGCCGTATCGGTATTAAGTGATACTTGGCTACCATCTGCCAGCTGTATTGTTTTACGTTCACCCGTCCCCGTACGATATTGTGCCATCCAAGTAGAAAAAGTTCGTTGTTTATAGGCCACGCCACTAGCACCACCCACGCTTAAAACGACAACCAATGTTTTGATTAATTGACGACGAGACTGACGTGCCTTTTCCAGCGTGCTCTGCCTGACTTCATTGGGGACAATTTTCAATTGTTTTTGTAAACGTTCCACCCGTTTCCAGGCATCATAATGTCGACTATCAGCCGCAAGCCAGGCCTGATGTGCTTCATAAATGGCATCACCAGGTTGTGCACTTCGAAGATCCACAAACCAACTGGCGGCCTGCGTTAAGATATCTTCGGTGAGTTTCATGGTGAGTCCTCAAGCAATAACAAACACTGTGTCATCGCTCGAATAAAATGCTTGCGAACAGTCGGCACGGAAACATTTAAGCGCCGACTGATTTCAGCAAATGACAGCCCATCAAGCTGAGCGAGTAGAAAAATGTGTCGTCCGCGCTCACTCATCTCATCCAGCATTTGTTCAATCTGTAACAAGGTATCGATAATGAGATGGTGTTGTTCTGCAGACATCGTATGTTGCTCTGGTTCTATTTCCAGCGCATCGAGATAAGCCTGCTCTACTGTGCGACGACGAAAAAATCCACCAGCAAACCACGCGCAATACTGCTTAAGTATGCTCTAGGTGAGCTCAACTCATGCTCACGCCCCTTCATCAATATCTTGATAAAGGTTTCCTGCGTTAAATCTTGCGCGTGCTCAACATGATTTAAACGAGAACGGATCCAGCCCTGAAGCCAGTCTTGATGTTCTGTATAAAGCGATTCCAGCGATTGCACAGCCATTATGAATAGAATTACGTGACAATTGATAATGAGATGCATTATCGTTTTGGAAGTAATTTAGCAATAATAAAAATAACGGGCTGTTTGATTTATAAGGATTATTTTAAAAAAGCATGAAGTATAATTGGGCTGTTATAGCCTTAACTGGCTTCGCCAACAACTTTGAGCTTAGTAGCAATAAAGTCTTTGTGGGAAACGTATAACAAACTGGCGAGCTTACGAATCACGTGTTCTTCAATATCTTGTAGCTCGTGATCAGCCCAGGCTATTAGCCAAAGCATTTCGATGAGTTCGATTTTCTCTTGTTCGTTATATTGCTGATTTATGTCGGCAGTAAAGCGGTAAAAGTCAGTGGCTTCATCATGTGCTCTTTCAGCTTCGGCAATCAATTTCTCAGCGTCGCTATCTTCGACATCAAATTGACTTGCCAGGATCTGCCGAAGCATGGCCTTTTCTGTCTCATGCTCTTCATCATCGACCGCAATAATTTCAATCATTAATGCTACCGCCGCCAGCACTTTAGACTGCTGTTGATTCGCTAAATAGACATCGGTGTTATCACCCAAGGTGGATGAAAACATTTGTTTTAGTTTTTCGATCATAGTTATCTCCTGCAAGCAAAACCGACTGCCAGCAGTGAAGTAAAGTTCATTTCTTATTGGATGGGCTGACAATGACAGCAGCTTGATAACGGGGTTTGCCGTAGCCAATCATACGGTTAAATTCTTTGTGTGTAACGGGAATATAACCACTATCTGTCACGCTTTTATTATCATCCCAGTCCACATCCGGATCATGAAAATACACAAAGGTATCAGAGACAGACACGACTAAAATCCAGTGGGGGGATTTACTTTGGTTCAGACGATATGAGCTTATCAAGACAAGCGCCAGTGCCCCTTTAGATAGATACTCGCTTAATAACGCCGCATCAACCGGTGCTTTGATTTGTTGAATATCAGATTCAGCTATTTTTTCGATAAAATCTTGGTGCACACATTCAATAACCGACTTCTTTTCTTCACTGCGTACACCATTAATAAAGGGAATGTCATCTGAGTTACAGACAAGGGTTGTTTTCAAACCTCGCTGATTGGCTGCTAAAGCCAAGCCTTGTGGACTGCAGCCACCATGACCGGAGGTCATAAAAATTGTTGTGGCTTCGCGCCATAACTGCAATTCAAGTTGACGAGTGAGTGCTAACTCACCATCCATGCTTTTCATTGCCATCATTAGGCAAGCAGGCCCACAGGTAAAGTCGGTTGACTGAGAGTAGTGAGCAACCTCTGGGTGTGTGACTTCAGGCACATGATGCAGCACTTTCATCATGCGAATAGCGTCAGCATGATCTTCATAAAAGTCAGTGACAATATCAAACGGTTGATAGCCGAGTTTTTCGTATAACTTAATGGCGCCGAGGTTATCAGGCCGCACTTCCAGACGCAGAAAACTTCGCCCATCTTCCAGCGCCAGCGTTTCGGCTTCCTGCATTAATTTAGCGGCGATACCGGCTTTTCGATAATTGGCATCAACCGCTAATGAATATACCCGGCCAAGTGACGTACCTTGTGAGTAAAGTAACAACACATAAGCCACCAGAGTGTCATTGGTGGTCGCCACCAACAACAAGCTGTGACCTTTTTTGATCATCCATTTAAAGCTACGTCTTGAAATGCGATCCGTTTCAAAGCACGCCTCTTCTAACTCACTGAGCGCGTTAACGTCATCAAGTGTTGCTTCACGCAGCACAAACTCAGCGGGCGTTATGATTGGCATGTTCAGTTAATCCATCTAACGCCATTTCAATAACCTGACGGCCACGGAACAATACTAATTCCTGCCACTGTTTTTGATCAGGGCAGAAGAAATCTTGCATAGCATGTTTTACATCCATCGTGGCATCATCAGACCAGTCCATTTTGCCTTTCTGTTGTAGTTTTTGATCATCCGATAACACTTGCAGCATCTGCTGAGTACCAAACGTACCAAACTCTAAAGTTAAAAAGCACACATTATCGCCTTGCTGATGCCAGAAATAATCATGCAAACCGAGTTTTGTTCCGGAGCTGGATGTCCCCAGTGAAGGTTCAGTGACTGTTGCGCCAAATAATTCAACCGCATATTGGTGACCCTGACTATTAACAGGATGATCACAGATAAGCTCACCAAAACCATAGGGGCCCAATCCACTGTGAATATCAATCACGATCACTTGTTTACGTTTGGCTGGTTTAATTTGTGCGGCTAACTGCTCAATAAGCTGGCGTGACCATGTGGGTTCGCTGCCACCATAATAGGGAGCTGAGGCTTGTTCATATTGACCTTCTGATAATAAATCAAACTTTTCTCTATCCTGAGCGACGGTGGCAATATCGGTTTTACCTTGTTCCAGCTCTTGCCAGATTTTTGCTGCTTTTGAGGCCGGTAACTCACTGTTGAAATCAACAAAGTTACGGTTCACATCCACACCTTGATCATCACCACGACTGGCCCAGGCAAATCCCCATGGGTTGATCGCATGAACCAGGACAACACAGACATCCTGAGGCAGACGACGATAACGTGTCACAAAATCTGCTTGAATTGCTGAGCCAGCGCCACCTTCCACACCGTGTAGTCCGGACACTAATACAATAATATTTTCTGCTTTTGGATTGCCCGCCCAGGCGATATCACAAAATAACTTTTCGTTTTTCGGGCCTTTAAGTGGGTGTGAATGATGCGTTAATCTTTCAATAATCGAGCTGGTTTCGACATTATTGATAAATTTATCTCTTGCGCTGGAATAGCGCTGCGAAAATACGCTTAAAACGGCATCTGCATACATTTTAACGGGCCTCCTGTGCAAAATTTTCGCGAAGGATATGTGAGTTTTGCCATTTTGACCAGCAAATAAAAAGGGATGCAAAATTTTTTATTACATCACCTGTCTATTCACTTTATGATTCGCTTTTAGAAAGCCTTTTGACACTACCATCACCGAGGACCAGACATGACTAAGCATTTGATAATAGTTGAAAATATTGATGACTGGAGTCCTTACTTTCCCAGCGAACAAGTGATCGATGTTGATACCTATCTACAATCCTTATCGCAAAATACTCATGCCCCTGCGCAAATTCTTAATTTATGTCGAAGTCTGGATTATCTCAGTCGCGGCTATTATTGCTCGATGGTGGCAGAAGCCAGAGGGCACCGTGTTTTGCCCGGACTTCGCACTATTAATGACTTATCTCGCAAAAGCCTTTATGCCTACGACTTGTCGGATTTATCCACTCAGCTTGATAAACAGCTCAGCATGGCTTCAGGTGAAAGCTTCGTGCTGAAGATCTGTTTTGGGCAAACGCCTATCAGCTCATTACAGAAACTGGCTCGGCAAATCTTTGAGCAATTCCCCTGCCCGATACTGGAGGTGGAATTTAGCTTTAATGGTCACTGGATTATCAGCCAGATAAAAGCCGGTGCGATTAATAAGCTCACAGAAACCGAGCAAGATTTTTTTGCAGAAGCTTTAGATAACTTCAGCCATCGCTTATGGCGGAAGCCGGCTAAGCGTCGCCAGTTTCGATATGACATGGCCATTTTGCATAATCCTAAAGAAACCATGCCGCCGAGTGATATGGCCGCATTGAAGAAATTCATCAGTAGTGGACGTCGCATTGGTATTGATGTGGAGCTGATTACCCCCAAAGATTACATTCGCCTAGCAGAATATGACGCCTTATTTATTCGTGAAACTACCGCTACACATAATCACACCTACAAATTTGCCCGTCGTGCAGAAAGTGAAGGTTTAGTAGTGATTGACGACCCCACATCCATTATTCGCTGCACGAATAAAATTTATTTAAAAGAACTCTTGTCAGCCAACAATTTGCCTATGCCCGATTCACACCTTCTATATCGCAATGATACGGCTGGTCTGGACAAACTTTGTGAGACAGCCACCTTTCCATTGGTGATGAAAATTCCGGACGGGGCTTTTTCAAAAGGTGTGATTAAGGTAAACAATGCAGACGAGCTTCGAGAGCAAGCGCCTGCCTTTTTCCAACAGTCGGCCATTATTCTCTTGCAAGAGTTTATGTATACCGACTACGACTGGCGTATTGGTATGTTTAACAACAAACCTATCTATGCCTGCCAATATTTTATGAGTAAAGGCCATTGGCAAATCTATAACCACAACACCAAAAAAGGCACTTCCAGTGGTAAGTCTTCCGCCATCCCGATGAGCGAAGTACCAGAAAAAGTGCTGAAAATTGCGACAAAAGCGGCGAAATTGATTGGAAATGGTCTATATGGCCTGGATATCAAACAAAGCGGTAACCGTATTGTCATTATTGAAATTAATGACAACCCCAGCATTGATAGCGGTGTCGAAGATCATTATCTCGGTATGGCTTTATACGATGACATTATGCGAGAGTTTTTAAGACGGCTGGAAGAACGCCGGGCTGCGAGTCATTAATCTTTTTTCCACACAAATAAAAAAGGCGCTGATAATCAGCGCCTTTTTTGTGAGACAAACTCGCTTTATTTAAAAGCGGTAACTTGCACCAACATGAACGTAACGTTTCTCACCAACAAAATAACGGTAATCACCGTCACCACCGCCACCAAAATCAGCGCGCTCTGCATATTCGGTATCGAATAAGTTATGAATGCGTCCATATAGGGTGACATTGTTATTCAACTCATGAGAAGCTCTGAGCGTGAAGACATCATGTCCATCATACTTAGCAGTATTGCCGTCGTTCACGTAATACTCACCCATATGAACCCACTCAAGCTCTGTGCGAGTTTTTGCTGTTGGGTTCCAACCTAAACGGACATTAGCCATTTGTCTCGGTGCTGTGACTAGGTAATCGCCCTTTTCAATACCTGAACTGTCTTTATCAAAGTCATATTCATGTTTGGCAAAAGTTAAATTAGCCGCGATATCAAACTGGCTATTGAAAGGATAAAACATGCCTAGCTCTAAACCTGTGTGCTTAGTTTTTCCATTTGGCACATTTTCGTTATCACTATCAGTGAAGAAGTAATCACGTTTTCTCATTTGGTAAGCAACAATCTCATACTGCAAACCTTGCCCTACTTTTCTTAAGCCAACCTCAATGCTATCGATTTTTTCAGAGTCAGCACGTCCAGTCTGAGAAGGGCCGACTTGGGCACGGTACAAATCCGTGGTTTGAGGTGCACGAGAACCACGTGAATAGTTCACAAACGTCGCCGTATCTTCGGTCAATTGTTGAACAACCCCGAGTTTAGGGCTGACATTATGGAATGTATCGTCACGGCTGTCTGGTCTTAGATAGCGAGAACCAAACGTTAATGAATCTGTATGGTTGGTGTAATCATACTTCGTGTACTCATAACGAACACCTGCGGTCACACGTGTTTTTTCAAGTACCTGCCATTCACTATGCACATACGGTGCAATAACGGTGGCATCCACATCATAGTCGTAATGTGTGCCTTGAAGAAACGAAAATCGAGTTGGGTTGTACTGAATTTCTGTCAGCTCACCTTCGGTGTATTCAAAGTCAGTACCAACAATGATTTTATGTCCACCATCTAGCTGTTTTGTAAATGATGATAATAAACCTACGCTACTATGTTCATTGGTTTCTGTCGCCTGACCGGGCAAAAAGTGCATCAAGAATTCCATTTCGGTATGACGTACATACGGCGTCAGCGTGAATGATGCTGAATCACTTAGTTCGTGAATCCATTCGGTAGATAAACGGTATGATTTCGCATCCCGATAGGCCTCAGGATCAGGGTTTGTGCGAGAAACACTCTCATCCCGATAGATTTCATACCCATAAACATAACCTGCCGTTTCTTGGTTTAAATTGGTATAGCTGAATAAGGTTTTGAAGCTATCCTTTTCACCGTAGTAGTCATGGCGAAAACTGACTTTTTGCTGGTCATAACCAGAGTCACTGGCATAACCACCATCAGACGTACCATTCACGCTTAAACGATAACCATGGTTGCCCACTGTATCGCTTATGGAAGCTTTTGTTTGGTAGAGGTCATGTGGACCAACTGAAATATCAATCTCACGCTCGAGATCTAAGGATGGTGCACGACTCAAAACATTGACCATGCCATGAACAGCATTTGAACCATAAAGTGCGCTACCGGGCCCACGAACGACTTCAATACCACCTGCCTGCTCATAGTTAACTTCAAACAGACCGTTTACATTGGCAAAACCCGCTGCTCGGAGTGGAATACCATCTTCGAGATACAGGAATGAGCCTGCACCAGCACCACCTGTGAGCACAGGCGAGCGAATCGACGTTAAATGCTCCTGACCATTACCACGCTGAATATTGACACCGCTAATTCTATTGAGCACTTCAGTTACATGATCAGGTCGAATAAGGTCAACTTCTTCTTCTGAGACTTTGCCTGTATTACCGGCTTGCTCAAGTAAAGGTGTTTCTGAACGTGTGCCTGTTACCACCATACCACCCAGTGACACTTCATTAACACTGGTTTCTTCAGCAAAAGCGGGTTGCCACATTGTGGTCGCTGCGGCCGCCACCATTAATGTGAGTTGTTTTTTTGAAAACATAATCCAATTCTCTCTTTTAAATATTCATTAATCCGTGATTGGGGAAAATTTTCCCATACAGGCTGTTTTAATTCATCAGAAAAATCCCTAAACCCATTGAAAACAGACATTGAAATCCCCAATTACATGATCAAGATCAATTTCAGGTAATGAATCCATTTATGGAATACAAAGACTATTACAAAATTTTGGGCGTCGCCCGTGATGCTTCTCAGGACGAGATAAAAAAGCCTATCGAAAACTGGCCAGAAAATATCACCCTGACGTCAGTAAAGAAGCCAATGCCGAAGACAAATTTAAGGAAGTAGGTGAAGCCTACGAAGTCTTACGTGACGAACAAAAACGAGCTCAATACGACCAGTTTGGTAGTAATTATCGTCATGGTCAATCCTTTAACCCACCACCTGGCTGGGATGATCATGCTGGTTTTGGTGGCGGTAACTTTAGCAGCTTCTTTGAAAACATGTTTGGCGGCATGGGAGGTATGGGCGGCGGCATGGGTGATAATTTCTTCGCCCGTGGTGAAGATGTTAACGCCAAAATTACCATCTCACTGGAAGATGCATTCAACGGTGCCACCAAGACTATTCGTCGTCCTGCTGGCGCCAGTCAGTCCGGCACCATTAACGTAAAAATACCAGCCGGTATTGCCTCTGGTAAAAAAATTCGTTTGTCCGGTCAGGGAAAATCTGGCGGTGGCGGTAAGTCGGGTGATTTATATCTCGAAGTGAATGTGGCACCACATCGTTACTTCCGTCTGGAAGAAAAAGATGTGTATCTCGACTTACCTATTGCACCATGGGAAGCGGCATTAGGTGCAAAAGTTACTGTGCCCACACTCGCTGGCAAAATTAATCTGACCATTCCTGCAGGTGCACGCAGTGGTCAAAAAATGCGACTAAAAGGTCGTGGATTACCAGGCAAAGAACCTGGCGATGAATTTGTGGTCTTGCAGATAATAGTGCCGCCTGCAGACTCTGATAAAGCGAGAAAACTCTATCAACAAATGGCAGAAGAAATGGCATTTAACCCGCGTGAGTCATTGGAATAAAGTATCAGGAGGCATTGTGAAGTTCAGCTTTAAATCATCCATTGTCTGGTTAGCCGCTTTTGTTTTGATTGCTCAAGTCGCATCAGCTGCTCTTCCACTTAACTGGTTTTCTGATAAAGATGAAATGCCTACACTGGCGCCAATGCTAGATCGCAGCAAACCTGCCGTGGTCAACATTGCGACAAAGAGTGAAGTCAGAGTTCAAGATAACCCTTTCATGAATGACCCTTTTTTCAGGCACTTTTTTAATGTGCCCGAGCAGCCAAGGGTCAGACAACGTCAAAGTCTGGGGTCAGGCGTCATTATTGATGCCAAAGAAGGCTTAGTCATTACTAATAACCACGTCATACGCGGCGCCGATGAAGTGACGGTCTCACTGAATGATGGCAGGACTTTCCAGGCTGAGATTGTTGGTAGCGATCCTGCCACCGATGTGGCACTCATTAAAATTCCAGATGACAACTTATCTGCTCTTCCTTTGGCAGACTCCGACTCACTGCGCGTTGGTGATTTTGTTGTCGCCATCGGTAACCCATTCGGTTTGGGACAAACAGTCACCTCAGGTATTGTTAGTGCTTTGGGAAGAAGTGGCCTCGGCATTGAAGGCTATGAGAACTTTATCCAAACAGATGCCTCCATTAACCCTGGTAACTCAGGTGGTGCATTAGTTAACCTGCGTGGCGAATTGGTGGGTATCAATACCGCTATTTTTTCACCAGGTGGTGCTTCATCTGGCAATATCGGTATCGGCTTTGCTATTCCCAGTAACCTCGTTAAACAAATTACCGATCAGCTCTTAGAACATGGTGAAGTGCAGCGTGCTTACTTAGGTGTTCAAATGCAGGATATTACGCCTGAATTAGCACAAGCCTTTAATATTGAGCGTCAACAAGGCGCCGTTGTGAGTCATGTGATTCCTGATTCAGCTGCCGCGGATGCCGGCTTGAAAGTCGGTGATGTGATCACAGCAGTCGATGACACGCCATTGCTGAATGCGGATAGCCTAAGAAATACCATTGGTTTGATGGTTGTTGGTCAAACTGTGAAGCTCGATATTATTCGCAATGGCAAAGCCAAAACCATTAAAGCAACAGTAAAACAAACGCGTAAGACAGCATCTGATGGGTTAGTGCATCCTAAGCTTTCTGGTGCCACCTTTGGTGATATTGAGCAGGACTCGCCCTATTACGGTCAGATTGAAGGCGTGGTGGTGTATTCAGTCAAGCGTGGCAGCCCCGCCTGGAAAGCAGGCCTAAGACCTGATGACATTATCACCTCGGTCAACCGCCAGCCTGTCACTGAACTAGAGCAGTTCAAGCCAATGGTAAGCAATGCGAAGGAATTATTATTTAATATTGTTCGCGGCCGCCGTGCGATGTTCTTGTTACTTAAATAAGTCAAAAACGAGCCTGACTATTCAGGCTCTTTTTTTAATTTCTGGTGAGATTAAGCTTCTGAGTAAAAACGTAGACACCGTTAGTAAACAATGACCATTCCACATAGAGCTCATCATCATTAGGCGCATCAATGGTAATCATATACTCTAAATAACGAACACCAGCATTAGGACCATTCGAAGCAAACTCACGTTGATTCGCCTCAATATGTCGACCGTTTGCACTCAGTCCATACAAACTTTCGATATTAATCAGACCTAAGGTCTCCGAACGACTGACACGCTCTGCCGGAAACACTTTTTCTAAACGTGCTTTAAACAACACAATACTGCTTTCTTCAACATCAGCTTCGACTTGCATTTGTTTATGTAGTTTTTGTGGATTGTTATCCGAACCTTTACAGGAAATTTCCTCGCCAGTGCCTGTCCATTGTCCTTTCAGTTGTTTGAGAAACTGGAGCGCTTCTTCATTTTTATCTATGACAAGGCTTTTATCATTATTACGGTATTCCTCTTCCAAAGACTCGGCTGTAGGAGAAGGTTGATAACAGTCATAGGCAGCCGCAACAGGTGAATGTAAACACCACCCCAACACCCACATCAAAACATACGATTTTCTCATTATAAAAGGTCCATTTGCGTCGTGATTAACTATGATCAAATGCTTTTCATTATGTGTTGTCAATCGAAACGGACAAATTTACATGCCAGCGTAATTTGCTAAAGCAGAAAACTCACCCGTATATTGAGTGTCAGTAGCAGAAGCACTCACTATTTGTCTGTCTTCATTTACTCAACAACAGGATATAATCCGAGAACAATGGAATCTATTTATCAGCAAATTATCAGTCGTAACCCGGGCGAACCAGAATTTCATCAAGCCCTGTATGAGGTTTTGGAAACATTAACACCGGTGTTAGAACGTCACCCTGAGTATCACCAAGAAAAAATTATCGAGCGCTTATGTGAGCCAGAGCGACAAGTTATATTTCGTGTGCCTTGGGAAGATGATAATGGCGAACTCCATATCAACAGAGGTTTTCGCGTTGGTTTTAATAGTTCATTAGGTCCATACAAGGGTGGCTTGCGTTTTCACCCCAGTGTCACGCTTGGCACAATCAAATTTCTCGCCTTTGAACAAACGTTCAAAAATGCGTTAACAGGCCTGCCTATTGGTAGTGGCAAAGGCGGAGCAGACTTTGACCCCAGAGGTAAATCTGATCGTGAGGTCATGCGTTTTTGTCAGAGTTTTATGACCAGCCTTTATCGTCATATTGGTGAGTCTACCGACGTACCTGCTGGTGATATTGGTGTTGGTAGTAGAGAAATTGGTTATCTGTTTGGTCAATACAAGCGTATTACGCAACGTTATGAAGCGGGCGTAATCACAGGTAAAAGTCCAAGCTGGGGTGGCACATTAATTCGTAAAAAAGCCACCGGCTATGGTGCCGTCTTTTTCTGTGAAGATATGCTCAGAGCTGTTCATGATGAGGAATTGAAGGACAAAGTCGCCTTGGTTTCGGGCTCAGGCAATGTGGCGACTTATGCTATGGAAAAACTGCGGGCTTCTGGTGCAAAAGTCATTGCCTGTTCAGATTCTGGTGGTGTCATCGTGCATGAACAAGGTATTGATGTTGATGCCATTATTCGTATAAAGGAAGTAGAAAGACAGCGAATCTACACTTATCTCGATATTCATCCTGACGCCAAATACATTGAAAATGGCAATATCTGGGATATTCCGTGTGATATTGCATTCCCCTGCGCTACCCAAAATGAATTGGAAGAAGAAGACGCACAAACCTTAGTCAAAAACGGTTGTATTGCTGTCTGTGAAGGTGCAAATATGCCCAGTACCCCAGAAGCGATTAAAGTCTTTCAGACGAATAATGTCGCTTTTGCTCCAGGCAAAGCCGCCAATGCGGGGGTGTGGCTTCATCCGCCTTAGAAATGCAGCTCAATGCCACTCACAGCAGTAGTTATGAATACAATGAAGATCGTCTGCATGAAATCATGAACCACATTCATAAAGCTTGTTGCCAAACCGCTGAAGAGTTTGGTGAACCACACAATTATGTACTGGGTGCCAATATTGCCGGCTTCAGACGTGTGGCGAATGCCATGTTAGCCTTTGGTCTGATATAGAAAAACGGGCCAGCCTGAATTGGGGCTGGCCCATCTTTTTAAAACAATTTCTTCATGCCAGTCACAATGGATAACACCATCACACCCGCAATCAGGCCAACACCACCATTAAATAACACAGGCATCATAACGGTCATGACTGCACCCATTGATGCATTCAAACCCTCTAATAGATGATGTAAAAAAGGGAGTCCATGCACCAGAATACCGCCACCGACTAAAAACATGGCGATCATGCCCACCACCGATAGAAACTTCATCAACTTGGGCGCGAGAAATAAAATGACCTGACCCAGCTTACGCTGGAAACCATCAAAGCGGCTATCGCCCTGTCCAGCTTTGACTAAAGCCAAACCGGCATCATCGAATTTCACAATACCCGCTACCAGGCCATATACGCCTGAGGTCATCACAATGGCTATTAAAGACACCACGATGGCTTGCGTCAGTAGACTTTCACCCTGAGCCACACCAAGTGCGATCACAATAATCTCTGCGGAAAGAATAAAATCTGTTCTGATCGCCCCTTTTATTTTTTTACGTTCATAAGCTTTGATATCAATATTTTCATCTGCCGTTGCTGCGGCCAGTTTTTTCTTATGCTCGTCATCACTTTCTTCATGCGGTAACCATTTATGAGCCAGCTTTTCCATGCCTTCGTAACAAAGAAATAAACCACCAAGCATCAATAAAATCGTCACACCAATTGGAAAAACAGCACTGATGATCAAAGCCAAAGGAACAAGTATCAGTTTATTAATAAATGAACCTTTCGCTACCGCCCATACGACAGGTAACTCTCTTTTAGGATCAACACCTGTTACTTGTTTTGCATTAAGTGCAAGATCGTCACCTAATACGCCCGCCGTTTTTTTGCCGCCACCTTTGTCATCACTGATACATCATCAAGTAATGATGCAATATCATCGACCAGAGCTAATAAACCAACACTTGCCATAGTTTTTATTCCTATATGATTTGCAGGTAGCGTATTTGTTTACTTTCCTGCTGTCTACCTGACTTTTTCTAAGACAAAAACGTCAGGATTTTATTGTGGCTGAAGTCTATATCTCGTTTATATAAATAAAGCTAAGAATGGCTCGAGCAAATACATTAGTACAGAAATCAGAGCGGTTAAGAGAAGGAGCCAAAGATCACCTAAAGTCTTCGCTAACAATTTAATAGTGAGTTTATTCGGGTTATTTCGCGATCAAAATGACCTCCTCACTTTCCAGTAATTTTGTTAAGTCTGGATAAATGACATAAATGCTATTGCTGCTGGACTAGGCCTTGATGACCAAATCATATACAAAGCACGCTTTGGGGCTTCTTTTATAGGTATAGCCACAGCATCTGAGAATTGTTCAGACAAAGGCTTCGGAACGATGGCATAAGCCAGGCCAGACGCAACTAACTGCTCAATTAAACTGATGTGGTCAACCACAAACTTTACTTTAGATACCAGTCCCTGACTTGCAAAGGCTTCATCAGTCTGTCTTCGAGCACTACTTTCTTTTGGGTAGTTAACCATCGGCTCAGAGGCAAGTTGATGTAATGACAACAGCTGATTCTTTGCCAAGTGATGTTTGCATGGAAGCACGGCGACCAGAGGCTCTTCAGCCAGTTGAGTATATTCCACCCCAGATATGGATTCATCGACCCATAAGCCAATCAAAGCTATATCGAGACGATGGTTTGTCACATCGGTAATTAATACTTCACTACCTGCTGTTTTTAAACCAATATCAACCTCTGGATAATTTTGGTGAAACTCTGCAAAGACATCTACGATATTGACTATAGTCATTGCTGAAATCATGCCGACATTAAGGCGGCCAGCAACAATTCCCGTTGTTGCTGTCACGTCAGTGTAAATTTTCTGCACTGAATCTAAGGTATGCTTAGCCTGCTCCACAAACGATTGTCCCGCCAGCGTTAGAGAGACCTTTCTTGAAGTACGTTCAAAAAGGGATACGCCTAACTCCTCTTCTAGCTTTGCAATCTGGTGACTTAATGCCGACTGAACGGTGTGGCAGCGTCTAGCTGCCAGGGTAAAACTTGATTCTTCGGCTACAGCTACGACATATTCAATTTGTCTTAGATTCATTGATCTATCTCATTTAAAGATAGCTCCAATGATAACAATGCATTTGAATCATTAATACTTACATCGCATAGTATGGCTAATTCACTCTCTGAAATGCCTTATGACAAAACAACAAACCGTATTAACGCAAGGCTTAGTTTTATTGATGGCAACCGCCACCGGCATTGCCGTAGCAAGTAATTACTACGCCCAACCACTACTCGATACTATAGCGGATGAATTCAGGCTAAGTCACTCACTAGCCGGCAATATCGTCACCACAGCTCAACTGAGTTACGGCATAGGATTGTTGTTTTTAGTGCCATTGGCAGACAGGCTCGAGCGCCGTCAACTTATTGTTGTCATGAGCCTATTCGCTACCGTTGGTTTGTTAATAAGTGGCTTTGCTGGAAGTTTGCCGTGGTTATTACTCGGCACAGCCATCACAGGCCTTAGCTCTGTTGTCGCGCAAGTATTACTGCCACTGGGCGCCACACTGGCCTCAGAACAACAACGAGGCAAAGTCATTGGCACAATCATGGGCGGACTTTTGCTGGGCATATTGTTGGCTCGTGTTGTGGCGGGCGGTTTATCCAGCTTGGGTAGCTGGCGATACATTTATTGGTTTGCTGCTGTTGCTATGTTCATTACAACATTGGCTTTGGCTCGTTATTTACCGACTTACCATAACAATAACGATATGAGCTACAAGCAGATATTAAGCTCTGTTATGGGCCTGTTTATCAAAGAACCAATACTTCGTTATCGATCTATTTTGGGGATGTTGTCATTTGCCTTGTTTAGTATGTTTTGGACGCCCCTCGCCTTCCTATTAGCCGAGCCTCCCTATGAATATAGCGACGCTACTATCGGCTTGTTTGGTCTTGTTGGTGTGGCAGGTGTATTTGCTGCGTCATGGGCTGGTAAATTAGCCGATGCCGGAAAAGGCGATCTTGGTACTCGTTTAGGTTTATTAGTATTACTGTTTAGCTGGCTACTGCTCTTTGAGGCGCCAAGTTCACTTATTGCGCTTCTAGTCGGGGTACTACTGTTAGATTTAGCGGTACAACTAGTACATGTCAGCAATCAAAATAAAATTTATTCATTACACCCTGACATCAGGAATAGGCTCACTTCAGCCTATATGACCTGTTATTTTATCGGTGGTGCATTTGGGTCTTGGTTCTCAGTTTTGCTTTACCAGCATTATGCTTGGCATGGAGTTGTTATAGGCGCCTGTAGTATTGCTATCATCGCCTGCTTTTTTGGGTTCAGATCAAAAAAGTATTAAAAGTGTAAACACTCACTCACAATTGAGGCTCAATATCCAGGTGTAGACCATAGGTACATACTGGCCTGTTTATTTAATATAGATAGAGAATACACAGCATCACAAGCTCGCCCAGCAGCACCATAACAAACATGAAGGGGTAACAGGTGTTCTTCTCTGGGGTGACAATAGCGTGCGTAAGGCGCTTCATCCCAGTGTTGCAAACGCGTCATCCTATCTTGCTCGCTGATATTAGTACCTGAACAGGTCTCAACCAGCCAGTCTTCAAAAGACTGATTCATTTGTGCATGAGTCGGATCGTCTTTGCTAAAAAAAGCGCGCATATTATGAAATGAAAAACCCGAACCAATAATAAGCACATCTTCAGCCAGAGTGTCAGTCAGTACTTCTCCGATCTTTAGATGAAGCTCAGGATCTAATCCATTGACTAAAGAAAGCTGAATACAGGGAATATCTGCATCTGGATACATAATGGTTAGCGGCACAAACACCCCATGATCCAGCCCCCGCTCTTCCTCAAGCTCCGCAGTTATATTGGCGGCATTAAGTTTTTCCACTATCTGTTCAGCTAACTCAGGTGCGCCTTCACAAGGGTATTTAAACGCATAAGAAGCCTCAGGAAAGCCATAATAGTCATAGAGCAAACCAGGCTGTTTTTGATGTGTGATGCGGACATGATTTGCTTCCCAGTGCGCACTGATCACAATAATCGCTTTTGGTTTTTTTATCTGTGTTGAGAGGGTAGTCAGTGTGTCAACTAACTCTTGATGTGAAGGGTCACCTAATAGCGGTAAAGGCCCACCTCCATGCGAAATGAATACGATATCTGCCATCATTTCACCTCGATAAACCACTTTGGCTTCATTCTGCCAAAGTCTGTTCTGATAGGTGACTTCAAACGTCTGGCAGAATCAATGACCACAGCATTGTCGCCATCACGCATAAACACCGCCCAATGCCAAAATGGCTTTCCTTGCTCCCTATGCCACTTTAGAGCGATAAGCGCTCTATCTGGCAATCTGTCCCATGACACAAAAGTCGTTTGCTTATCACTGACTGAGATATGCAATGCAGAGAGTAACTGCCTGACATGGCAAGTCTCGGACCAAAGCGTTTTATCCTCGGCAAAGATACCCAATGAATTGGCTAGCTGTTTGGCTTCGGCATAGCATATCTGGGCTAAATTAGCACAGGCAGCGATACCACAGCCTGAAGGCTCTTCTTGAACTACTGCCCAACCGCTCACTTGTGTTTTCATTTGCTACTTCAAACTCACGATGCTGAACATATAAACGGTAAACATGCCTGCCATCTCAACAGCAACGCTTCTGCTGACATAGCAATAATATGCCCTTAAATGAGAGCGAGCTAATGAGATCTATACATGGCAGGCTATGAAAAGTATCAGGCTTTTTTAACAAACTCAGATTTGAGTTTCATGGCGCCAATACCATCAATTTTACAATCGATATCGTGATCACCACCGACCAAACGGATATTTTTTACTTTGGTACCTACCTTCACCACAGCCGAAGATCCTTTTACTTTCAGATCTTTAATCACCGTAACCGTGTCACCATCCTCCAAGACATTACCGTTTGAATCACGAATAACATCTTCATCAGCTGCTGTACTATTCTCACCTTCCTGCCACTCATGCGCACACTCAGGACAGACAAACATATCTTGATCCTGATAGGTATATTCAGAACCACAGGCAGGGCAATTCGGCAGATCACTCATAATATTTCCAGATAAACAAAAGGGTTATTCTAACCGATATACGTGTTAAAACCTGTTTTATCTGCATAAAAAAGGCCCCTTTCGGAGCCTTTTTAATTCTAAGAAATGCTGATTAGAAGTGGTAACGAACATTCCCTGTAATATTACGACGCTGTGCATAACCACAATCTTGTCCAGCCCCTCGACACCATGCTGTATAGACTTCGTCAGTCACATTCTGGGCATTAACTGTAAAGTCCCAATTTTGGTAAGAATATCCAAGCATCGCATCGACCAAAATCTCTGATGGAATATAGGGTGCGCCACCTGAGCCAGTTCTACTACCCAGATAGCGAACACCGGCACCTAAACGCCAATTAGTGCCAATGTAGAATTTATTCCACCACGAAGCATTCCGTTCTGCTACAGAGCCAAGACGTTTACCGTTCGCGTCATCAGCGTGGAGCTGCGTGTAGGCTAACTGCGTTTCGAAATTATCCCAGCGTTTATTGGCCTGAACTTCCCAACCATCAACTGTAGCACCCGTTTGCGAAACGCCCCCGGTGTTGAACCCTGCTCTACACGATTTTGTTGGGTAATATCAAAGTAAGCTGCTGTGATAGCTAAACTACGATCATCAGATAAATATTTGACACCGTACTCACGTTGCACACCTGTCGTTGGCTCTAGTGTGCCACCAGCCCCATCTGTGCCCAAGTTCATGACAAAGGCTTCGGTGTAACTGGCATATGGTGAAATACCATTATCAAAACGGTACATTAATCCAATCCGTCCAGTATTCACTTTCTCATTACTTTCTGTATCTGGACCAGTTTCGGCGAGAGAGATATTTTTTGCCCAATCATGACGTAATGCAGCAGAGATAACTACGGGACCAATTTCCATTGAGTCGGCGACATAAACCCCTGTTTGTTCAATACGATTATCATCGGGGTTTGAGTATGAAATAACACCACTTTGTAAGTTACCGTATTGAGGATTATAGACATTAATGGTGCCGCCTAAGCCAGTACCGTAAAAGTAGTTATCTTCTTCGTAGGTAGCCTCTTGACGATCAACACCAACTACGAAGGTATGATTAGTCATACCTACATCAAACATACCTTCCAATCTGGCATCAAAATTAAGTGCTCGTACTTCTTTATCGACGGTGTAAATAGTACGATTTACCGTGCCATCAGCGGCTGGTATAGATGGAATATCAACCCAATGTTCGCGCGTCCAGCTTTGTGATTCTAAATAACGAGCAACCGCAGAAAATGTCCAGCTATCATTAAAGCGATGGTCAAACATCGTGGTGAATGATGTCATCTCGGTATCGTATCGGTCCCATCCCGGCTCACCAACAAAGGTATCAGTATCGATATGACCTAATGGGCCATCGTATAAAGTACCGACAGAAGGTAAAAACTGAG
Organism: Methylophaga marina; assembly: GCF_030296755.1. Lineage (NCBI taxonomy): Bacteria > Pseudomonadati > Pseudomonadota > Gammaproteobacteria > Thiotrichales > Piscirickettsiaceae > Methylophaga > Methylophaga marina. Next base: position 1,533,671 of record NZ_AP027741.1, on the reverse strand, counting down.
TAGACACCACACTATCTGTTTTCTGTCTGGTAAATAACACCGATAAATTTGTATCGTCACTGATCCGCCAGGTCAGAGAAGGCATAATCAAAAAGCTATCGTCATTCACGTGATCAACCTGTGTGTCACTATCGCGGGTAATCCCTACGAATCGATACAGAAGTTGACCATCCTCATCCACTGGGCCAGTGACATCAACACCCAATTGTTTACGATTATGCGAACCATATTGAGCCCAAACTTCGCCTTGCTGCTCAGCTTTAGGCATCTTTGAGTTCATATTCACAATACCGCCCAAGTCACCTTGACCATACAGTGTTGCTGATGGTCCTTTTAATACTTCTATATTTTCAAGAGCATAAGGGTGGATACGCACCGTATTGTAGTAACCATAGTTATACCGTAAGCCATCAACATAGGATGAAGGATCTAAGCCACGAACTTTTGCTGAATCAATACGCGTATCGAAACTCCCCCACATAAATACCAGAGGTATAGCCCAATGCATCTTGTATGGAATTTGCCCCAAGATCTTCCATAAAGTCATCTGAAATGGTGGCAATAGAAAAAGGCGTGTTTTCTGCTGAGACACTCATTTTCCCCACTTGTGGTTCCTTTTCCAGATCAATATAACCATTACTTTCTTTATATTGATTAGATGTCACTTCCACTCGCGGAAGATCCACGCTGTCATCTGCATGAACAGGCAAGCTTGCCAAAATCAGACTGCTTAACAATAGGAGAGATGAGCCTGGCCGAATAGCCTGACTATTTGCTTGATTCATTTTATGCCCCGTAAACTAAATAACAATGATTATTATTTGTAATAATTTACGGAAATTAGCGTTTTATGTCAAAACAAAACTCAGGAATGACGACGTTAAAAAAGGCGAGTAAACGCTGTTAAATCATCCAACCTTCATATTCCTAAGCCAACGCCTCAGTTAAGGTGTTATAAAAACTCATATTTTTCTGATACTGCTCAAAAGACATCATATTGTGGTTGTATTGATACTCCACACTTTCGATAATCTCTGAAACCGCCGCACCATAATCATAGTCGGGGCTGGCATAAGGGTTAACCCAATTAAGGTCACCTGGTTCACGCCCAATATTTGCTAACCCTACGGCAAAGATCATGTGAGTTGGAATGTCCATAGTTGATAGCCCATCAGAGGCTTCTTCCCAAGCTGCTTTAAATGAAGCGGGTGCATTGTCCGGAGGGAAAGTAAGCATATTACCCTCACCAATTGTGGTTAGGCCGTCATTATTTAAATCCTTGGTATGGCCTGGAGCATTCAATAGATTAGCTGCGCCTTCGTCAGATAACACCGAAATATTAATGGACTCAGCCAAGCTATGAGCTTGTCTGACCACATCAAGCTCTTCAGCAGACAAGCTCCTCAATGCGGCTTTGGGATCATGAATTTCTTGTACTTTTTGTAAGATATTCTGAAAAGTTGTCACAGCTTCATCAGACATGCTGCGTTGGTGCATTAAAGCCACCGATTTGTCTGACAGGGCGGTAATATTTGCCGTTAGGTCACGTGCTGATTGGCTGGAAATCGTCATCTTATGTCCTCATCCTGAAGTTCAATGATGACGTAGCAATCTCAATGCCAGAACATTAGTGCTGAACAGGGCTCGACGCCACCTCGATAGCATCCAGATGGTGAAGTACAAGATTCGGATTGTAGCCACGCACCACGTGTTTATTGACGACTAATAAAGGTACGCCACCACCGCCTAGAGCATCAAAATTACGTTTTGCCTGAGCTGACTTTTCAATATCCAGATCATCATAAGCGATATTTCTTCGCTCCATAAATGCCCGCATTTTTGCACAGTAACCACACCATTGCGTGGAATACATCGTGACGTAGGTGGCAGGTAAATAAGCATAATCTTTCGGTGGATAAAAGAAGTCTTTCACGGTATGCCACTGCTGCACCAGCACAAACACTGCTACAAATAACAGAAACTTCTTCATTTTCCAGCCTGATTATTCATTGGATAACCGGAACTTTCGCCTGCCAGCTTGCCGGTAAATGTCTCACAAGCTGATAACGTACTTTGTGCCAAAAACCGGACAGCAGCAGTAAGGAAAACCCAATAAATACGCCGACATACGCAAAGCTGTCACCCGCCAGTCCATAGGTATCTAATAACTTGGTTAGGGCCACCAGCACATAGACCAAGGCAGAGACCATAAAGGCACGACGATCAATGACTAATGAGACCAAGGTCAGCAGCAGATATAAGCCCATAATCAAAGCTAAGCTTGCACTACTGTGTTGACCATCAAAAATACCCAGCGTGGAAAAGATCGGATGCACAATCAAAGGCGCTGCAGTTAAATGTAACCAGAAGGCCACGTCAGACTTGCCTGTTACACGTTTTAGATCGGCGGCGTCCCAACGCATCGCGACAATAAACACCACCAGACCGCCACCAAACATTAGCCAACTTAAATAACTTTTTAATGAAGGGAATAGTGAGACCAGTAGTGACACGATAAAAACCACGGCTGAGGCTGTGCCAGCAGCCACAGTGATCGGCACTTTAAAGCGCTTCCAATGACACCATGCCGCAACAGCAGCTACTGAACCTGCCAGCATAAAGCCATTTTCAGATGGCCAACCGATGGTGAGCATCACCGCAGCAAATATACTGCCGACAAAACTCACCAGTAAGAAGATGCCGGGCAGAGCCATTTTTCGTTTTAACACAAAAAACTCGGCCAGTCCCCATGAAAGTCCAGCAACTACAAGCGCTGCTAATGCCGGACTTGCGGCCTGTAGCACCCACCCTGTCGATAGTAGTAACAAAGCACAGGCCATCAACACAAAGATATCATTAAAACTGGATACTAGCTTGAAGTCTTCTTCATCGGCGAAGTGAGTATTGCGTCTTTGCAACCTGTCTTGCCGAAATTGCTCTACAGCTGATGCGGTAAAAATGCCTTTTTCTATGGCCTGCTCTAAATCATTCTCGGTATACATTCGTACCTCAGATTGTTCATTGAGTAGCAAGTCTAACAATTAAGCTCTTCGCTTGTTACCCAAAAATCGCTATCGTATTCATTACCTTCCAGTTTTGTTGAATATGTTGAATATAAAGATGATATCTCTAAAACAATTACGCTATGCACTCACTGTAGAGGAAACCTTACATTTTAAAAAGGCAGCGGAGCAATGCAATATCAGTCCGTCAGCATTGAGTACAGCACTACATGAACTTGAACAACGACTGGGACTACAAATTTTTGAGCGTGACAATAAAAAGGTATTGATCACCCCTATCGGCAAAAGAGTGTTACTTCAAGCACGCTCGATCATGTTGCAAGCAGAAGATTTGCAGAACTTTGCCCAAACACAAAAAAGCCTGTTCAGCTACCCGCTGAATATTGGTGTGATACCTACTATTACACCTTATATTTTACCTAAGCTGCTATTGCTGATTAAGCAGCATTACCCACTGGCACAAATTAATATTCTTGAGAACCAATCACACATCCTGGTAGAAAAAGTAAAACAAGGCGAGCTCGATACCGCATTGTTAGCCTTACCGTTTCCCTGTGAAGGTCTGTTAGAGATGCCTTTTTGGGATGAAGACTTTTTCTTGGTTAACCGCAAAAATGAATCTAATGCCCAACTCACAGAAATCACTAGTGACAAGCTTAACCTCAATCAGCTCTTGCTATTAGAGGATGGCCACTGTCTGAAAGACCATATTCTCAATACCTGTCATGTTTCATCTAAATCGGTGAATCAAAGTTTCCGCACCAACAGCCTCAATACACTTTTACAACTGGTGTCCAATAATATGGGCACGACTTTGGTTCCAGAAATGGCGATTGACCAACTCAAATCACACTATCCGGATCTCGCCATTATGCACCTAGATGAACCCGGTCCACATCGTCAATTAGCCTTTGTCATGCGACCCAATTTTACTCGTCTAAGCAGCATCGAAAAATTGATAGACATGTCTAAATCCGTACTTGACAGACATCATTCAAAATAACTGAACATTATCTTTGAATTATTCAAATTTACTAATCATTATCAGCAATTGATACTCATTCTCACTCCACAAAAACAACAGGAGGGAGAATATTATGCTGAAAAAAACACTACCTTTAGCAACCGCCATCGCGATTGCTCTATCCAGCACCAGCGCATTTTCAGCTGGTGAACCTAAAACACCGTCATTCTGGTGGCCAGATCAACTGAATTTGATGCCACTCCGACAACATGCAGAAAAATCTAACCCTATGGGTGAAAATTTTAACTATGCAAAGGCCTTTGACTCTCTTGATCTAGAATCAGTTAAAACAGACATTAGAAAAGTGCTGACAACCTCACAGGATTGGTGGCCTGCTGATTATGGTAATTACGGTCCATTCTTCATTCGTATGGCTTGGCACAGTGCTGGTGTATACCGAATCTTTGATGGTCGAGGCGGTGCTTCTGGTGGTCAACAACGGTTTGAACCACTGAACAGCTGGCCAGACAACGTTAACCTTGATAAGGCACGCCGTCTGCTCTGGCCTATCAAACAGAAATACGGTAACAAGATTTCTTGGGCGGATCTGATGGTACTGACAGGCAACGTCGCGCTTGAATCTATGGGCTTCAAAACATTTGGTTTCGCTGGCGGTCGTGAAGACGACTGGGAGCCTGAAATGGTTAATTGGGGTGAGGAAAAAGAATGGCTATCCGATGCCAAACGTTATCATGGTGACAGACAACTAGAAAAACCTCTTGCAGCCGTACAGATGGGTCTGATTTACGTTAATCCAGAAGGTCCAGGAGGTAATCACGATCCCATTTCAGCGGCTGATGATATCCGCACCACTTTCGGTCGTATGGCGATGAATGATGAAGAAACCGTTGCCTTGATTGCTGGTGGTCATACTTTTGGTAAAGCCCACGGAGCACACAATCCGGAAGAATGTGTCGGTGCAGAACCCGCCACAGCAGAGGTTGAACAGCAAGGCATGGGTTGGATTAACAAATGTGGCACAGGTAAAGGCGCAGATACTGTCACTAGCGGCTTGGAGGGCGCATGGACGATTACTCCGACGGCCTGGAGCATTAACTATCTGCAGAACCTGTTAAATATGGATTGGGTGACAACAAAAAGCCCAGCCGGTGCCACTCAGTGGATTCCTAAAAACGCCGATGAAGTGAAATTCGTCCCTGATGCCCATATCTCTGGGAAACGTCATGCTCCTATTATGTTCACGACGGATATCGCGTTGAAGAAAGATCCCAAATATCGTGAAATTTCCGAACGCTTCTTGGCCAATCCCGAAGAGTTTGATTTGGCTTTTGCTAAAGCTTGGTTCAAGTTGACCCATAGAGACATGGGTCCTTATGCCCGTTATCTAGGTGCAGACGTCCCACATGAAAAACTGATTTGGCAAGACCCACTACCTGAACTTAATCATCCTTTGATTAACGATAAGGATATAGACCAAATCAAAGCACAAGTCCTCGACTCAGGTATCAGTGTTCCTAAGCTGATCAGAACCGCTTGGGCTTCCGCTGCCAGCTTCCGTGGTACGGACATGCGTGGTGGCGCTAACGGTGCTCGTGTTCGGCTAGCGCCACAAAAAGATTGGCCAGCCAACAGTCCGGAAGAGCTAGCGGAGGTACTGACTGTGCTGGAAGGCATTCAGCAGAATTTCAATACCAACTCAGCTGAAAGAAAAGTGTCACTTGCTGACGTTATTGTGCTCGCTGGAGCGGCAGGACTAGAAAAAGCCGCACAGAATGCAGGTTATAAAATCGATGTGCCGTTCAAACCAGGACGCGTGGATGCCCTTCAGGAACAAACTGATATCGCATCATTCAACGTACTTGAACCGACAGCGGATGGTTTCCGGAACTATTTCAGCTCTGATAATAGTCGTTCACCCACTGAAATGCTGGTTGAACGGGCTAACTATCTCAGTTTGTCTGTACCAGAAATGACCGTTTTAGTGGGAGGCATGCGTGCACTTGATGCCAACACCAACGGTATTTCACATGGTGTTTTTACTGACAAGGCCGGCACGCTAAGCAATGACTTTTTTGTGAATTTACTGGACATGTCGACTAAGTGGGTCAAAGCTGATGAAGCAGGTCTCTATAAAGGAGTCGATCGTGACTCTGGTCAGCAGAAATGGACTGCAACACCTGTTGACCTAGCATTCGGCTCAAACGCTGAGCTCAGAGCAATTGCCGAAGTCTATGCGGCGAATGGCAACGAACAAAAATTCGTGGATGACTTTGTTGCAGCCTGGGTCAAGGTAATGACACTAGATCGTTTCGACCTAGCACAACGTTAGAGAGCAATCTTTATGACCTGGCAGGTAGTGCTACCTGTCAGGTCTCTTTATTTAATACTCTACAAACTTAGAGTTAGGTCGAATGCTCGCCATACAAGTTCATTTAGCCTTATTCATAGTAACGTCAACTCCTATAACACGATTCCGGCCTTGCTCTTTCGCTTGATACAGCAAGTCATCTGCTTCACCGAAAATCCACATTTCATCATTGGACTCAGGATAGACAGTCACCACACCAATACTGCAAGTTAATATGGGTTTTGTCGGTGCGTTTTTATTGGGGATAGCAAGCTTTTCCACTCGCTCAAGTAGCTCGTTCGCCATAGCTTCTGCTTCTAAAGCCACCAACCCACCCCAAATCAAAGCAAACTCTTCACCACCATAACGAGCACACAAATCACTGGGTCTTTTTACAAAATTCTTCAATACGCGAGCGACTTGAACTAAGGCTTCATCCCCCACCTGATGTCCATACGTATCATTTAAAAGTTTAAAGTGATCAATATCCAAAACAGCCATGGAAAAAGGCAATGTCAGACGATGACAGCGTCGCCACTCTCGTTTGAGAAAGACATCAAAATGGCGTCTATTGGCAATTTGCGTTAATCCATCAATACGGGACAGCTCTCGTACACGCTCCTCAGCCACCTTACGTTCAGTGATATTCTGGTGACTTACTATGAAGTGAGCCCCCCACTTTCACATCAAGCGGCAAGACTCTCATCATAAACCAACGCTGTTCTTCAGGACTGTGACAGGGATATTCGTAATAAAAGGAGTGTTGTCTATCAGCGATAACGTCTTTAATACCGACTCCAACAGCCTCACCGATTTCATCCCCCATACTGGCAGCTTTTTCACACTCCTTGATGTAATTAATGCCACACCAGTCTTCTATCGTCGATTCATTATCGCTGGCGAAAGTACACCAACTTTGGTTGACAAAAACAATCTCGCCCTGGTTATTAATGACGACAATATGTTCGGTAAGTGAGTTAAGGATTTCCTTAAGAAAATCGTAAGAATCAATCAAGTCGCTGCCCTAGGATGTGGAACTGATAGACATCATCATTGTGGCAGTGAACGTCACAAGATAATGGTGAATGCGTTAAACAGCTAGACCATAACCTATTAACTGGGCTGAGTAATTAACCTAGATTATCTCAACCAACAACACGCTATAGAGATAGTCATAATTGGCTGCTCAGCTTGGATTCAATTACAACCAACCTTTGCGTTTAAAGTAGAAATAAGGCGCCATACCGGCAGCTACCATTAAACCGATTGCCATAGGGTAGCCGAATTCCCAATCCAGCTCTGGCATGACGTGGAAGTTCATACCGTAAATACTCGCCACCAATGTGGGTGGTAAAAACACGACGGCGGCAATCGAGAAGGTTTTAATGATCTGGGCTTGTTGAATATTGATAAAGCCCTGTGTCGAGTCCATCAGGAAGTTGATTTTATCGAACAGGAAGGTGGTGTGAGACATCAACGTTTCCAGATCTCGCAGGATCTCATATAAAGTTTCACGTGACTCAGTCGCCTCACGTAGATTTCTGAGCAGAAAGGAAATATCACGCTGCGTATCCATCAAACACAGACGAATCTTTCCGTTACTGTCTTCCAGTCTGGCCAGTTGGCTGATGCAGTCTTCCAAATCAGCCGCTTCATCTTCCAAAACTAAATGGCTGACTCGTTCCAGTTCACGATGGATATCTTCCAGATTATCCGCATGGTTTTCGACCTTTTGTTCCATCAAGGTGATGAGTAACTCACGTGGTGTTTTGCAGCTGATTTGCCCACGGCGGGCACGCATACGCAGCAAACGGAAGTCACTCAACTCACCATCACGAATCGCCACCAAGCGATCTTCTTGCAGGATGAAGGCAACAGAAACCGTGTGATGTCGCCCTTCTGAATACCCCAGAAATAATGAATGCACATGCAGACCGTCCTGGTCGGTAAAGCAACGAGCTGAGGCCTCGATTTCTTCCACATCATCCACATCGGGCACTTCATCACTAAACAAAGTGCCAAGCAAAGCCCGTTCATCATCGTCCGGTTCAAGCGCATCAATCCAATCAGCCTCTCGTAGCTGGGAAGCTGAAATATCTCCTTCCACAGGGATTTCTTTGATCAGACCTTGTGCGATTTTGTACAGACGAAGCATGCATACTCCTCATTGCTTGTATTAAGGCGGGCGAGAGGAGCATTGTAACGTAATGCATGCGGAATGCCGATGACTTATCTATCGCAGTTTGAATAACTCCTGGTGAAACTGCTCTGGTCGGAAACCATGCTTGATAAAGTCTTTACGGATAGCCTCACCCCATGCCGGTGGTCCACAAAACCAGATGCTGGCAATACGCCAATCAGGCACGGTAGCACGAATACGCTCAGCATCCAGTAGGCCATCTTTTTCATCAATGGTTAAATGTAAGTTGACCTTTGAAGCAGCTACGTCTGCAGATAGCTTTTGTTTAAGCACATCATTGATCTGCATAGTAGGATGAAAGAAGTCGATCACTTTACCGTCAGGCTTATCTGCTAGCCGCTTCATACGTGCAATAAAAGGTGTTATGCCAATCCCCGCACCGATCCAGATTTGTCGCTGTTGATCATCGTTAAAGTTAAACTCACCATAGGGACCTTCCATCGTGACCGGCATACTCACTGACAAACGTTGCTTTAATCGTGCCGTATGATCACCCAGCTCTTTAATCACAAAACGAATCAAGCGAGTGTCCGGATTCCAAGCTGAAGCAATGGTGTAAGGATGAGGACCCTCTTTTTTATCTGACATCGCAAAAGCAAACTGTCCGGCATTATGCCCAGGCCAGCCTTTATCCATTTTTACCGTTACTTCCATCACTCGCATATCTGAATGATATTCCAGCTCAGTAATATGGCCCCTTATTTTACGCTTAGCACCCACTCGCCCCATCAACACCAAAACTGCAGAGACAGTCCCACCTAGGAGTAATACGGCCATCAACCAACCTATAGGCTGAGACCAATATTCGAATCGCATTAATATCACTGCATGAAAAACAAATAGCAGATAAGTAATCGCTAATAAATTATGCGTCTTAGCAAATAAGCGATAAGGAAAACGTTTAATTAAAGCCAGCACAATCAACAAAGCAGCGACATAAAAAGCCCACTCACCAATAGTCTCAGCTAAGCCACGCTGTGAACGAAATAAGCCTTCCCAGAAACCTAACTCTGGCTGCGCGCCTCTGGGGCCACGCTCAGGCTTAACTAGCCAGCCCCAGCCCACCATCCATTTTGTACCTTTTGCAAACCACCAATGAGATACCGCAAACACCAGCGCACTGATACCCAGCCATTTATGCAAACGGTACATCTTGTCCAGACCATGAAAGAAAGGCTCAACAATCTTTGGTCTCAATGCCAACAACATCGCGATACTCATTACGGCTATGGCGATGACACCACTGTATTGAACAAATACAGCCCTAAACGAAAAGTAAGTAAACGGTTCGGGCCATAAATTATCGGCCATCAACCACAATGCAGTGGGCAATAACAGTACCGTGAGCAAGGCATATTTAATCTTTTTCATGAGTCTCTAATGAAGTGATGGAATTCTTACGGCTAATTTAACCCAACAAAAGTTAAGGCAACGTTAACGTCATAATCAGATCTGCATGGTCTGACTAGTTTGATTACAATGACAACAAACGCACATCAAAAACAGCGTGTTTTTAGCACATACAAAACAGGATCAGCATATGAAAGGCAGCCCAAAAGTTATTGAACTTCTCAATACATTACTCGCAGGCGAACTGACCGCTATGGATCAATACTTCATTCACTCACGTATGTATGAAGACTGGGGACTGACTCGCCTCTATAATCGCATCGCTCACGAAATGCAGGACGAAACCGAACACGCCGACCAAATGATCAAACGCATTTTGTTTCTGGAAGGCATGCCCGACCTGACACACCGCGAACCACTTCATGTTGGTCACACCGTCAAAGAGATGCTACAAAATGACCTCGACTTGGAATACGCCGTCGTCAAAAATCTGCGTGATGGCATTGCGTTGTGTGAAGCTGAAAAAGACTACGAAACTCGAACAATGCTCAAACAACAGCTGGAAGATACCGAGCTGGATCACACCCACTGGTTAGAACAACAACTTGGTCTGATTGAGAAAATGGGACTGGAAAATTACATGCAAGCCATGACATTGGCGGAGGCGGAGTAATTCTCGCTAAGCTGGATACGCTCTCCAAGCTCGACCATTTCGCCTTGTTGGCGAGTTAGGGAAATGTTTGCCCATTTCCCTAACAACCCTAGGGCACCCCACCGTGCTGGCCTGCGGCTCCACTGCGTTGCTCGCTTTATCTGGTGATTGGTCAAAACTCCCTTCGGTCAGACACTGACCAATCATGATCCAGATAAACCTCCGCTACTCGTCAGCACAAACGGGGGATTTGAAAATAACCTTTTGCAGAAAGAGTTTAACCGCCCTTTGCGCTGCCGAGCATCGCAAATTAATTTGCGATAAAACACAATGAGTGTCTGAGCGTAGCGAGTTTTCATTGTGTTCCAAATTGATTGAGAAGCACAGGGAACCCGCAGGGCAAGCTTGGGCTGGCCTTTTTTGGTTCGTTTTTTGGCCAAGCAAAAAATGAACGCCCCAGCGGCAGCGCCTGATGTGAAAAAGTAAATCATCTATAGGATTTCACTCCTAGCCCCAAGCAAATGCTTGAAAACGACACCTCCCCCCATTTAATCCTCAACCAACTGCAACAAGCAGTTTCCACTAACACCATTAAATAGCAGCCAAAAAGCTAAACGAAGAAACCATGAGCAAACAAGAACTCTTATACCGCATCGAATTCATCCAAACTGGCCAACGTTACGAACTCTACGCCCGCGAACTCAGCCAGGGCGGCTTATTTGGTTTTATCGAAATTGGTGATTTTGTCTGGGATACTCACACCTCAGTGGTATTAGACCCCAGCCACGAAAAACTCAAAGACGAATTCGCTGATGTGACCCGCACCTATATTCCAATGCATGCAGTATTAAGAATTGATTCGGTCACCAAAAAAGGTTTAGCCAAGATTACCGAATTTGATGGCAAAGTTACCCACTTTCCAAGTCCGATTTATACGCCAACCAATAAATAGAATTGCTTCAAAAAGTAGGTTGGGTTGAACCTGTGAAACCCAACAAACACAACCTGAATCTTGTACCTTGAGTTTAGTGCCTCTCCCCAACCTACCCGAGTCATTATTTCGCCTTAATGGCGAGTCAGGGAAATGCGTGCCCATTTCCCTAACAACCCTAGGGCACCCCACAGTACTGGCCTGCGGCTCCACTCGTCATAATATTGATTCAGGCGGTCGGCTAAAACTCGCTACGCTCAGACACTAGCCTCCCTCATACCTGAATAAATGTCATTCCTCGTCAGCACAAACGGGGAAATAGGGATCACTTTTCGTCCCGTCTATTGCCGCTAAAAATTCGCTGTATTTTATGGATTAAGTTGACACGTGTTTGAGCGTAGCGAGTTGGTGTCCACGCCATAAAATACAGTGAATTTTTAGAGATAAGGCAATATCGGGGGCCCTTTTGTTTGGTTCGTTTATTTTGGGCAAACAAAATAAATGAACGCCTCAGCGGCAGCGTATGAGGTAAGAATATAATTCCATATTGGACTTATTCGATCTTATCGCTCTTCTGTAAGTTGTGACTTGCACACAATAGCTGAATATTTTCAGCCTTCAGTGAGGTACCACCTTTGGAGTATGGAAGAATGTGATCAAAATGCAATTCATCAGTTGAGCCACACATGGTGCATTTACCACCATCTCGCTTCCATACTTCTAGCTTAACGTGGGTGGGAATTATTCTGCGATGTTTGGAGTCTTTAAACTCTGTGTCTACCGGAGCAGAACTGTCCTGGAGTTCTTCTATAGCTTCGAGACGAAACTTAAAGACCTCACGATTACCATCATCTTCTCTCCATGAATCTGTGAGATGAAATAATCCATTATATCCCCAGATTCCTTTTCGCAATTTTTCATAGACACGAATTAAATCAGGCGCTTTAGTGCCAGCCTTGAAAGCTTGTGCAGCTCTGTGAAATTTGCCATTCTCGGTCAAATTACCACTTGGCAGAAACTCTGGGTGATCGACTAGTTTTGGCATTGGCACTTCTGGTGTACGTGAATGGTCATGGCCTTCGTAAATCAAAACGGCACCATCATCCAAAACCGCATCTTGATAAGGAGCGTTAGTCTGGACAGACATAAGAAATACAGAGTGACCACCATGAATCCTAAAGTTCATTCCTCTTTGCAGTGAAGAGCCTTCCCGTCGACACATTTCAAAGTAAGAAATAATCTCATTTTCAGCAGCCATAAAATCCCTTCAAGCCATTTACTTTTTCTTCACCGGCCTCTGCCACCCACTAACCGTCTTCTGCTTAGACACCGTCAACGTTAACTCACCAGCCGGCGCGGTTTTGCGAATCGTAGACCCAGCCCCAATCGTCGCCCCATCCTCAATATTCACCGGAGCAACCAACTGCGTATCCGATCCAACAAACACCCGATCACCAATCACAGTACGGTGCTTATTAGCACCATCATAGTTACAGGTAATGGTACCGGCACCAATATTCACATCGGCCCCCATATCGGTATCTCCAATATAGCTTAAATGATTGATTTTAGAACCTAATCCGATATTCGCATTTTTCACTTCTACAAAGTTACCCACTTTGGCTTTGGCAGCTAAATTACTACCTGGACGTAAGCGGGCATAAGGACCTACCGAACAGTTAGCACCTACTTCGGCATTTTCAATGATGCTATTTGGCAGGATTTCAGCACCTTCATGAATAATGCTATTGATGATGATGCAGTTGGCACCGATGGTGACATCATTTGCCAGCGTATTATTACCCTCAAAAATCACATTCACATCGACGGTAATATCTTGTCCAACTGTTAGCTCACCACGAATATCTACACGAGCAGGATCACGCATAGTGACGCCAGCCATCATTAATTCAGTCGCTTTTTTCTGCTGGTAGTAGCTTTCCAGCTCGGCCAATTGCACGCGGTTATTAACCCCAGCGACTTCCTGATCGTCTTCACAGGTGATCGAGTCTATCTCCATGCCTTCTTCAACGGCTTTAGCAATCAGATCCGTCAGGTAATATTCGCCTTGGGCATTATTATTATCAAGTTGTGATAAGGCTGTGTTTAACCATTTAGCTGGAATACACATAATGCCGGTATTCACTTCATTGATTTCACGGGTTTCTTCGTTGGCGTCTTTTTCTTCGGTGATCATCAGCATACGACCAGTCACATCACGCACGATGCGGCCATAGCCTGTTGGGTCATCCAATACCGTGGTCAGTATTTTGAGTGTGCTGGCATCACCTTCATGAATCAGTGCCTCAAGGGTTGCGTTTTCAATTAGCGGTACATCACCGTATAGCACTAATACTTGGTCACTATCCTGATAAAAAGCTTTAGCCTGTTCAACAGCATGGCCAGTCCCTTTTTGCTCTAACTGCATGGCCGTATCGATACCTTGCTGTTCAAGATAAGGCATGACCTCACCTGCACCACTGCCACACACCACGGCTAGTTGACTGGGATTAAGTTGTTTAGCGGTATCAATCACGTGTTGCAGTAAAGGTTTGTTAGCAAGTGTGTGCATGACTTTAGGTTTTGCTGATTTCATGCGAGTGCCTTTACCGGCAGCGAGGATGATAATGCTCAGGCTCATAGGGTATTCCGTATTGGTAATAATGGGTTAAGTTTAGCAGACAATAGATAAAAAAAGGCCGTCACGAGGACAGCCTTTTTTATTTTTTGCAGTGAAAGACTAGCGTCCTTTACTGTTCGATCTTAGTCGCTCGATTGCACGCAGTTGCGCCATTGCTTCAGCCAGTTCTTTCTGAGCTTCTGCAAAGTCACGTTTCGCTGAGCCATCGTTGATTGCTTTTTCTGCATCCGCTTTCGCTTGTAATGCAGCCGCTTCATCAACGTCAGCCGCACGTAATGCCGAGTCAGCCAACACAGTAACAACGTGTGGTTGAACTTCCAGCATGCCGCCAGAAACGTAGTACTGCTCTTCTTCGCCGTTCTCTTTCAAGACACGAACTTCACCTGGTTTAAGGCGAGTCAGCATAGGAGTGTGACGTGGGTAGATACCCACTTCACCCAACACAGCTGATGCAAAGACAGCTTGTGCCAGACCTGAAAAGATCTGATTCTCTGCGCTTACGATATCAACATGGATAGTCATAGCCATGTTTACCTCCCAGGGGATTAGTACTTCTTAGCTTTCTCGACAGCTTCTTCGATGCTACCTACCATGTAGAACGCTTGTTCTGGTAGTGAATCGTAGTCGCCATTCAGAATGCCTTGGAAGCCAGCAATCGTGTCTTTCAGAGAGACGTATTTACCAGGTGCACCAGTAAAGACTTCTGCTACGAAGAACGGTTGTGACAAGAAACGCTGAATCTTACGAGCACGAGATACAGTCAGTTTGTCTTCTTCTGACAGTTCGTCCATACCCAAGATCGCGATGATGTCTTTCAGTTCTTTATAACGTTGCAATGTACCTTGAACGCCACGTGCCACTTCATAGTGCTCGTTACCAACCACTAATGGATCAAGCTGACGTGAAGTTGAATCTAACGGGTCAATCGCTGGGTAGATACCTAATTCAGCAATTGAACGTGATAATACAACTGTCGCGTCTAAGTGAGCGAAGGTGGTAGCTGGTGATGGGTCAGTCAAGTCATCCGCAGGTACGTATACCGCTTGGATAGATGTGATAGAACCTGTCTTAGTTGACGTGATACGTTCTTGCAGAACACCCATTTCTTCAGCCAGTGTCGGTTGGTAACCTACTGCAGAAGGCATACGACCTAACAGCGCTGATACCTCAGTACCGGCCAATGTGTAACGGTAGATGTTATCAACGAAGAACAGTACGTCACGACCTTCATCACGGAAGTATTCGGCCATGGTCAGACCAGTCAACGCAACACGTAGACGGTTACCAGGTGGCTCATTCATCTGACCATATACCAGTGATACTTTGTCGATAACGTTTGAATCTGTCATTTCATGATAGAAGTCGTTACCTTCACGAGTACGTTCACCAACACCGGCGAATACTGAGTAACCGCTATGCTCGATCGCGATGTTACGAATCAGTTCCATCATGTTAACGGTTTTACCTACACCAGCACCACCGAACAGACCAACTTTACCACCTTTCGCGAATGGGCAAACCAGGTCGATAACTTTGATACCTGTTTCAAGTAATTCATTACTTGCTGCTAATTCGTCAAAAGTCGGTGCAGAACGATGGATACCCCAACGTGCTTCTTCACCGATGTCGCCTTTTTCGTCAATAGGGTTACCTAAGACGTCCATGATACGACCTAATGTTTGTTTACCAACCGGTACGCTAATCGCTTTACCTGTGTTAGAAACTGCTAAGTCACGCTTCAGACCATCAGTTGTACCCATGGCAATTGCGCGAACAACACCGTCACCTAATTGTTGTTGAACTTCCAGCGTTAAGCCAGCTTCATCAACCATGAGGGCGTCATATACTTTAGGCAGGCTGTCACGTGGGAATTCCACGTCGACGACCGCGCCGATAATTTGAACAATCTTTCCAGAGCTCATCTCGCTTCCTCTTAATATCTTCTATATCAGTTATACCGCAGCGGCACCTGCAACAATCTCGGAGATCTCTTGCGTAATCGCAGCTTGTCGAGCTTTGTTGTAAACCAATTGCAAGTCATCAATAAGATCACCTGCATTGTCGCTCGCATTTTTCATTGCGATCATTCGAGATGCTTGCTCGCAGGCAATATTCTCGACAACACCTTGGTAAACTAATGATTCGATGTAACGAACGAGCAGGTCGTCAAGTACATCTTTTGCATCAGGTTCGTAAATGTAATCCCAGTGATGGGAAAGCTCTTCGCTCGGCTTCTCAGGCTTGGCCGGTAACAACCGTACAATTTTGTTGTCTTGAGTCATGGTGTTCACGAACTCGTTATAAACAAAATATAGGCTGTCAATCTGACCTTCGTTGTAAGCATCCAGCATAACCTTAACAGTACCAATCAGTTCATGCGCTTGTGGCGCATCACCTAATTGCACTTTCTGACTGACAAGGTTGACGGGCAGTCGTTTAAAGAAAGTAGACGCTTTCTGGCCGATAGCACAGACATCTACTTCCAAACCTGCATCCAATTTTGTTTTGATATCTTTCAAAACGGATTTAAACAGGTTGTTATTCAGACCGCCACAAAGTCCGCGATCAGACGAGACTACAATGTAGCCAACACGTTTGCTTTCTTCACGATCTTGTAAGTACGGATGTTTGTACTCTGGATGTGCAAAAGCTAAATGCTGAATAACGTTGTAAATCTTGTCTGAATAAGGACGTGTCGCTGCCATGCGATCTTGAGCCTTACGCATTTTACTCGCTGCAACCATCTCCATAGCAGAAGTAATTTTCTGCGTATTTTTGATGCTGCCAATTTGAGTCCGTATCTCTTTACCGCTAGCCATGACTTATGCTCCGATTACCAGCTACCAGTTTTTTTAAAGCTCTCAATTGCAGTTTTCATTTGCGCTGCAATGTCGTCATTAAAGTTACCGGTTTCGTTAATAGTTGCCATCAAGTCAGCTTGGTTTGAATGCATATTCGCTAATAAAGCGGCTTCAAAGTCGCCCACTTTATTGACTTCAACATCATCCAGGAAACCTTCGTTAGCTGCGAACAGCGAGACCGCCATTTCAGCCACTGACAGAGGTTGATATTGTTTCTGTTTCATCAGTTCAGTAACACGTTGACCACGGTTAATCTGTGCACGTGTCGCTTCATCAAGGTCAGAAGCAAACTGAGCGAACGCTGCCAATTCACGATACTGAGCCAAGTCTAGACGAATACCACCGCCCAGTTTCTTAATGATTTTAGTCTGAGCTGCACCACCAACACGAGATACCGATAGACCCGCGTTAATCGCAGGACGGATACCTGAATTGAATAAGTCAGTTTCAAGGAAGATCTGACCGTCAGTGATCGAAATTACGTTAGTTGGTACGAATGCAGAAACGTCACCCGCTTGTGTTTCGATGATTGGTAATGCGGTTAATGAACCTGTTTTACCAGTTACAGCACCGTTAGTTTCTTTTTCAACGTAGTCTGCGTTAACACGAGCAGCACGTTCTAACAGACGTGAGTGAAGGTAGAAAACGTCACCAGGATACGCTTCACGACCAGGTGGACGACGTAACAACAGAGATACCTGACGGTATGCCCATGCTTGTTTAGTTAAGTCATCATAGATGATCAGTGCATCTTCACCCTTATCACGGAAGTACTCACCCATCGAGCAACCTGCATAAGGAGCAATAAATTGCAGTGCAGCAGAATCTGATGCAGAAGCCGCAACGATGATGGTGTGATCTAATGCACCATGCTCTTCTAATTTACGAACAACGTTAGCAATAGAAGACGCTTTTTGACCAACAGCCACATAGATACATTTAACGCCTGTACCTTTTTGGTTGATGATGGTGTCGATAGCAATCGCTGTTTTACCCGTTTGACGGTCACCGATGATCAGCTCACGCTGGCCACGACCGACTGGGATCATAGAGTCAACTGATTTCAAACCAGTTTGGATAGGTTGATCAACCGATTGACGAGCGATAACGCCAGGCGCTACTTTCTCAATTGGAGAAGAGCTTTCTGCGTTGATGTCGCCTTTACCATCAATTGGTTTACCGAGTGAATCAACAACACGACCTAATAGGGCTTCGCCTGTTGGGACTTCAAGAATACGACCAGTACATTTAACTTTGTCGCCTTCTGAAATGTGTTGGTAAGCACCCAAAATAACGGCACCTACTGAGTCACGCTCAAGGTTAAGGGCCATACCAAACGTGTTTCCTGGGAATTCAAGCATTTCCCCTGACATCACATCTGCTAAGCCATGAATACGAACGATACCGTCGGTAACACCGACTACGGTACCTTCTGTACGCGCTTCAGTGGCCCCTTCAAAGCTTTCGATACGCTTTTTGATCAGGTCACTGATTTCTGCTGAATTCAGTTGCATCTCTGTTTCCTCTATAAACGGGCCGCTTATGTAATAGCGTTGGCCAGTCTGTTCAGTTTACCCACGGCAGAACCGTCAATTACCATATCGCCTGCTCGAATAATTGCACCGCCAAGTAAGCTCTCATCAATGGTCATGTTTAATGTAATGTCACGGCCTAAACGGGCTTTCAGAGCAGCAGAAATTTTAGCTGATTGCTCTTCCGTTAGTGGACGTGCTGAAATTACATCAGCGGTCATTAATTTTTCAGCTTCTTCGCGTAATGCTTCAAAGAGAACGGTAATGTCTGTCAAAAGTAACAGACGGTTATTTTCTGCCAACAACAACAGAAAGTTGCGTGCATCGGCTGTCATTGCATCGCCAGCAATCTCTGCCAACAAATCAACAGCCTGCTCGTCACTTACTGCAGGGCTAGTGATAATGGATTGCATTTCTGGTTCTAAAACACACTGTGCTAAAACCGCAAGCAGGTCAGACCACGCCTTCAACTCGCCTTTTTCCTGCGCGATAGAAAATACCGCGTTGGCATAAGGACGAGCGATGGTTATTGCTTCTGCCATCCTAACATTCCTCTAGATTTGGCTAACCAATTCGTCAAGCAAATCGGTGTGTGCCTTTTCATCAATTTCACGGCCGACAATTTTACCGGCACCAGCCAGCGCAATACTGCCAACTTGTGACTTCAACTCGTCACGAGCACGGTTTGCTTCCTGCTCAATTTCTGCTTTCGCAGCTGACAGGATTCGCTCGCCTTCAACACGGGCATTGTCTTTTGATTCGTCCACAATTTGATTACCACGTTTTGTTGCTTGAGCAACGATTTCATTCGCTTGCTCTTTTGCTTCGTGGATCACTTGTTGTGCACGTTTCTCAGCCAATTCCTGCTCATGTCTACCACGCTCTGCAGCTGCCAGACCGTCAGCAATTTTCTTTTTACGCTCTTCAAGCGCTTGCATGATAGGTGGCCATACATACTTCATGCAGAAGGCGATGAAGATCGCAAAGGCGATCATCTGGCCTATGATGGTTGCATTGATATTCATGCCTGTACCTCTAATTAATCGCTAATGGGGATTTATAAATCTTAACCAGCCACTGCGAACAGAACGTACATAGCCAAACCAACTGCAATCATTGGTACCGCGTCAACCAGACCAGCAACCAAGAAGAATTGTGTACGTAACATAGGAACTAATTCAGGTTGACGAGCAGCAGCTTCTAAGAAACGACCACCTAATAAACCAACACCAATCGCCGCACCCAGTGCGCCCAAGCCGATCATCAAAGCACCAGCAATATAAACTAAACCCATATCCATTTTTTTCTCCTACAAAAAAGTAAAGACTAAAAACAAAAAGTTAAAAACCCAATAAACATCAATGATGTTCTTGATGTGCCATATCCAGATATACCGTTGTCAGCACCATAAAGATAAATGCCTGTAACGTGATAATCAGAATATGGAAAATCGCCCAGCCAATCTGTAACAGACCAGCAAAAGATCCCATCACAAGACCAGCGCTA
Organism: Methylophaga marina; assembly: GCF_030296755.1. Classification (NCBI taxonomy): domain Bacteria; kingdom Pseudomonadati; phylum Pseudomonadota; class Gammaproteobacteria; order Thiotrichales; family Piscirickettsiaceae; genus Methylophaga; species Methylophaga marina. The sequence goes on along the minus strand of NZ_AP027741.1, from coordinate 1,513,643 downwards.
TACATAGTCGCGATCAGGATGAATACCATCTCACCGGCGTACATATTGCCGAAGAGTCGTAAGCCCAATGAGAATGGTTTCGACAGTAATGTGACAGTTTCCAGAATCAAGTTAATTGGCAATGCCCATTTACCGAAAGGTTGGAATGCTAATTCACCGAGGAAACCACCTGTACCCTTAATCTTAAAGCTATAGAAAAGCATTAAGGCAAAGACTAATAACGCCATACCAAGTGTGGCATTTGGATCAGTTGAAGGTACGATTTTGAAGAACACATGATGCGGATCTGCACCGAACATTGCTGCTGCGCTTTGCGCTACCGCCATTGGAATGATATCAACCGGTATCAAGTCCATTAAGTTCATCAGGAAAATCCAGACAAAGATGGTCAGAGCAAGAGGTGCAACAAGATTATTTTTACCACCGGAGAAAGAACCTCTCACAGTGTCATCGATGAAGTCGATGATCATTTCAGCAAAGTTTTGCATGCCGGTAGGGATACCAGCTGACGCTTTTTTAGCTGCGCTGCGGAAAAACCACATCATTAGAGCGCCAAGTAGGAGAGACATAAACATCGTATCGACGTTGATAGCCCAAAATCCCATTTTGGCGGCTTCTTCAGCTGAGGTTGCAAAGCCCCAGTCGCCGCTTGGAGCCCAAACCCCAGGCTCAGTTTGTATTTGTTTCTGACCAAAAGTCAGATTCTGAAGGTGATGCTTGATATATTCTGATGTAGTAATTGTTTCACTAGCCATGTCGGTTTCAAGCCCGGTTAGTCTGTCCCATAAACAACATCATCTGTGTGGCTGTAAAACCAAGCATCAACGCGACAATATTCATCTCCAGCAAAACGATGCCAGTGGCAAACATTACAATCGTATTCAGCCAGCGTTCAGCTACACATCTGTATGCTCTACTTAAATTTCTATTGGCATCTGCTTTTGCAGTCTCCACTGCTCGCAGAATATGCCATATCATCAAGAGAGTATTGATGATTGCAATGACGCTGCCAAAACCGGCCGCAATTGCGCTCTCAAAACCACTTGACCAAGAGGCGAAAATTACAATCAACCCCCACATTGCAACTTGCCACCACACAACGCGTTTGAGTGGCTGCAATCTAATTAATTGCTCCATTTTTTCCACTTGGATTTGGTCTTTGCGTTAAGCAAATCAGGGCATTATATAGACGTATACTTAGTTGGGTCAACGACAAATATCCACTTAATCGTTCTCCTAGTATCACGTAAATAAGCGACGCAATCCCCTTTAACTTACTTGCTTATACTCTCACATCTGACTGTAAACGCGCTATAGCTAAGCTTGTATTTGTTCTGGTGCTATCGCATCAGGCAACTTCTTGCCGCGTATTGGCCTGTAAGTTCAAACTTTTTGGGGTTAATTTAAATTTCTCACAATGTGCCATGTAGAGCTGTTTCAACTCAGGTTCACCCATCAGCTCACCCGGTTCGTCACGATAACTGACTTTTCCCTGTACGGGCTCACCCTGCCACTTTTTTCGATCGCCATACGTTCATTTTGTTGTTTGAACCAGTTAATGAACTCATTCGCTTTAGCAAGTAAACGATAACTTGATGCCCATGCATTCACTGCCATCGTGTAATAATAAGGTTGCTTCGCGATATTGCCAGGTAGAATCTCGATCTTGTTATACCATGGACTTGATGGGTTTTTGCTAGCCCAATGATAAATTGGCAAATCAACACCAAAAGCGTCTACCACACCATCAGCCAGACAGTGATGAATACGAGATTGATCTGAATAGGCAATCAAATTCTCAAGAACACAACTCCCTCCAGGCTTGTTTTCATTACTGCTCCATCGTACGCCGTTCTCTTCCAGTAACTCTACTGCTGCGGGGTCATTTATAATTCCCATGACCTTTCCATCAAGGTCACTAAGACTATTGATACGTTTATCGTCTTTACGTCTCGCTAACACCCAGTGCAGGTAGGTGTAGGCTTCCGAATAAGCGACATTGTCATATTCTGCAGAGGGCGGCAACGCACTGATAACAATATCAGCAGGTGGTTCACCGAAGTTCCTGCCTGAGGTCAGTAGCTCCGTACACATATCCCAAGGTGCTTCAATAAACTCACACTCCACTCCCAGAAACTGGGCGAATGCGTGTGCATAATCCACATCCAGGCCTTTAAGTGGCTCACCTAACCTTTCACGGAAAGAAAGACCTACAAAATTTGGCTCAACGGCAACTCGTAACTTACCTCGACGCAATATATCATCTAACTGATCATGAGCTGGGTCAGGCACCATATATAGTTTTTTTAGCGTGTTATCAAAAGCCGTCACCGCTTTATCAATCGTTGCATGCTGAATATCTATATGATCCAGCCCCGTTGTCATTTCTTCGGCAACGTCATTGATAATACGATTTTTACTCTGGATACGCTTCATTGAACCGGAGCTTAAGTCCAAGGTTTCGAATATCACTGCCGTGTTATTCATTACCAACGTCAGTTGTTCACTAATGGATTGAAATAGTTGAGTAAGCTGGCCTGTTGCCGCCTGGATAACATCCACAAAATTATCTAATCGTTGTTTATTCGTTTGATTGATATTTTGAAGTTCATTATTGACCTTGCTGAAATCAAGTTGTTCAGCCGCCTGCTGTGCTTGCTCCATCGTCACAGAAGCTAGTCGCCTAACTTCATCAGCGACAACAGCAAATCCTCTTCCATGTTCACCAGCTCGTGCAGCTTCGATGGCTGCATTCAGAGCGAGTAAATTCACGCCCTTTCCTATTTCCAATATGCCATCCAATACTTCCGTCACACTCATCGATTTTTCTGACAGCGTTCGAGTGATTTGCTCCATAGCTTCACTAACGGAAGTATTTACTTGGTCAACTTCTATATTGATTTGAGATTGCAAGGCTCCGACTGTTGAGTTTGAACTGTTCAAATAGTCATTGGCCATATTCAACTCAGCATCCAGCTTAGTTGTGCGTTGGTTTATCTCAGAGAGAAAATTCTCCTGCACTTCAAGTGCACGGAAAATTTGGCGTGATAACTGAGAAGTTTGAGAGCTGACTAATTGAAGAGCACGATAAAAGCGTTTTTCTTCATCAGAAAAACTTGCTGCATCAATTTCTTCTTCTATCGCGTCAGTCTCGTCTGGCAACGGCTGCACTGGAGAAGAGCTTGCAAACACTTTCTTCAATATACGCATCGCATGGATTCCAAATTCTTATCAAGAATTGGATGATATGCAATAGGCAGTCCAACAAATAAGGCTGGATCAACAAGATACTATCGAGTCAAGTTTCATTAAGCCCGAGAAAGTTATAGTGAGTACATACTTACACTTATAATCAAACTAGGCAATCCCTATCAATTTACCGTTGTGCCACTCTGATTATATACGTGTTTTTCAGGCGATGGTTGGTGATGATCATTTACCAGGGATATTCAGAAATTTCGCACCATTTGTGTCCGCATTTTCACTTTTTCTGTGCAACAAAAACAGCTAAAGAAGGATTTAAGCACCCAGTTGTTCGATCAGGTTTTTAAGCTCATCAATATTGGCATAATCGTATACCAACTTGCCCTTGCCATTGGCACGATGCTTAATGCTGATACCTTTACCTAGTTTGCTGCTGATGCGTTGTTCTATTTCCTGAATATCTGCTGGATTGACTGCTGGCTCAGCTTTCTTGTCGTTACTGGGTTTGAGTATCCGTCTTATGAGTTGCTCTGTTTCTCTGACAGAAAGTACTTTTTCTACAATTTGTCTAGCCGCATCAGATTGAACATCACCTTCTAACCCTAATAAGGCTCTTGCATGACCCATTTCAATGTCACCATTCTCGAGCATGCGTTTTACATCTTCATTAAGGTTTCGTAAACGTAATAAGTTCGTCACGGTGGCACGTGATTTACCGACAGCCTCTGCAGTTTGCTGATGCGTCATTTCAAATTCTTCACGTAGACGGAATAATGCATTTGCTTCTTCCATCGGATTGAGATTTTCACGCTGAATATTCTCTATCAATGCCATAGCAATGGCACTACGATCAGATACATCACGAACCAGCACAGGGACTTCTACCAGACCAGCCATTCTGGAAGCACGCCAACGGCGTTCACCTGCCACGATTTCATACTTACCTTCAGCTACAGGCCGAACAATAATAGGCTGAACCAAGCCTTGTGCCCGAATAGAATCAGCCAGCTCTTCCAGAGACTCTTGTGACATATCCACACGCGGTTGATATTTGCCAGGCTGAATCATATCAAGAGGAAAGTGCTGCAAACTGTCATCTAGATTTGTAGTGTCTTCCTGATGCACATCTGCAAGTAAGGCATCTAGTCCGCGGCCTAAACCTCTTTTTTTACTCATTGTTGATTAACCTTTATCATTTAGCACTTTGCTTCTGTCGTCGCATAAACTCACTTGCCAACGCCATATAAGCTATCGAACCTCTTGAAGCACGATCATAATTCAGTACGGGTAACCCGTGACTCGGAGCTTCAGCCAAACGTACATTTCTCGGAATAATTGAATGGAAAACCTTGCCTTCAAAATGGCTAATCAATTGTCGAGATACTTCGTTTGCCAGATTGTTTCGGGCGTCAAACATCGTTCTTAATAATCCCGTCACATCCAGAGTTGGGTTAGCCCTTTGCTTAACTCTCTCAATTGTTCGTAATAACGACGACAGACCTTCCAGTGCATAATATTCACACTGAATGGGGATCAACACCCCTTGCGATGCCACCAGTGCATTAACGGTTAGCATACTCAGCGAAGGTGGACAGTCAATGAGAATGTAATCGTACTTCTCGCGTGTCGACTCAAGAGCAATGCGTAAACGATGTTCACGTAACTTACTCTCAAGCAACTCTACTTCAGCAGCCGTCAAATCAGCATTGGTTGGCATGACATCAAAACCAATTTCTTCAGGGCGTATTATAGCGTCTGCTGCACGAGCTTCAGCCATGATGACTTCATAGCTGCTGTTTTCTATCTCATTTTTATCGAGCCCACAACCAGTGGTGGCATTACCTTGCGGATCGAGATCGATGAGTAGGACTTTTTTCCATAATCTGCCAGTGACGCGGCCAGATTGACGGTGGTGGTCGTTTTTCCAACGCCACCTTTCTGATTGGTCACTGCAAAGATATCGCCCATACTCAGTCTTAATCCTTGATAAGTCTTACTAAATGTCTTTCACCATCACACTCTGGAACCGTCAACGAGAGTACATCGTGCAAATGAAAGTCTGTCGATTCAAATGCTAATTCATCTTCAGGATAAGTCCCTTTCATGAGCACCAAGTAGCCCTTGTCCTCACAATGTTGACCTGCTAACTGAATGATGTCATCAATACTGGCAAATGCCCGTGCCGTGATGATAGCAAATTTAGGTAAAGATACCTGTTCAACGCGTCCATGCACAACCGTCACATTATCTAACGCCAGTTCTGCTTTGACTTGCTGTAAGAAACGCGTTTTCTTTGAATTACTGTCGAGCAATGTCACTCGCGTTTGCGGCTGGCATATAGCAACAGGCACCCCAGGCAAGCCCCCACCGGTTCCGACATCAAGTAATGACGTTGATGAAATATAGGGTAAGACAGAAAGACTATCGATAATATGTCTCGCCATCATTTGTTCAGGGTCGCGCACAGAAGTGAGGTTGTAGACCTTATTCCACTTATGTAGCAGCATGACATATGCCACTAGCCTGTCATATTGCTCATCTAACAAAGTCAGATTAAGTAATTTACAACCACGCTTTAATTGATGTAACAAGCTCGCTTCAAGCATTAACTGGCTTCACTCAAACCGCTTCGTTTTAAATGAACCAATAATAAAGAAACGGCTGCAGGTGTCACACCTGAGATTCGTGCAGCCTGACCCAAATTACCAGGTCTGGCGTGTTCTAACTTCTCTCTCACTTCATTAGATAGACCACGCACATTTTTATAGTCCATGTCTAAAGGTAATTCTGTATTCTCATGACGCTGTAATCGATCAATCTCATTTTGTTGACGATCAATATAACCCGAATATTTCGCCTGAATCACCACTTGCTCGGCGACATCATCAGCAATATCCATTGACTCTCCCATTAAATCTAACAGGCCTGCATAATCCACTTTCGGGCGTCTAAGTAATTCTTTGGCCGACGCCACTTTATTGAGTTTTTCTCCCAACACCTGCTCAGCTTTTTCTTGATCCACTTTTTCCGGTACAAACTTATAGCTATCAAGACGCGCATTTTCCCTGGCCACAGCATCCTGTTTTTCGTTAAATACGGCCCAGCGTTCATCATCAACCAGACCTAATTGACGACCAATTGGTGTCAGGCGGATATCCGCATTATCCTCACGTAGCATGAGACGATATTCAGCACGACTAGTAAACATTCGGTAAGGTTCACGTGTGCCTGATGTAATCAAGTCGTCAATCAATACGCCCATATAGGCTTCATCACGACGAGGATACCACTGCTCTTCACCTCGGGCCTGCAACCCAGCATTCAGACCAGCTATTAATCCTTGGGCACCCGCTTCTTCATAACCAGTAGTGCCATTAATCTGACCGGCAAAGAACAGACCTGCCATGTATTTTGTTTCCAGCCAGGGGTGCAAATCACGTGGATCAAAGAAGTCATACTCAATCGCATAGCCCGGTCTTGTGATATGAGCATTCTCCAAACCTTTCATCGAGCGCACTATTTCATACTGCACATCAAATGGAAGACTTGTCGAGATGCCATTTGGATAAACTTCACCGCACTCCAATCCCTCTGGCTCTAGGAAAATCTGGTGTGATTGACGATCGGCAAAACGAACCACTTTATCTTCGATAGAGGGACAGTAACGTGGACCAATACCTTCGATTTCACCGCTATACATCGGTGAACGATCCAGATTATTTCTAATGACATCATGTGTTCGTTCATTAGTGTGTGTGATGTAACACGAGATTTGACGAGGATGATGCTCAGCTTTACCCAAGAATGAAAATACTGGCGTGGGGGTATCACCAGGCTGCTCGGTCAGCTCTGAGAAATTAATACTATTGATATCTATGCGTGGTGGTGTGCCTGTTTTAAGGCGGTCAACTCTAAAAGGTAAGGCACGCAAACGTTGGGATAGAGCGATGGAAGCTGGGTCGCCAGCACGACCGCCCTGATGGTTTTGTAAACCAATATGTATTAACCCGCCAAGGAAGGTACCCACCGTTAACACAACCGCTTTAGCTGAGAAACGCAGTCCTGCCTGAGTCATAACACCAGTAACGCGATCATTTTCTACCACCAGATCATCGACTGGCTGCTGGAATATATAGAGGTTGGGTTGGTTTTCCAGGTAAGCACGGACCGCCGCTTTGTATCGAATACGATCTGCCTGAGCTCGTGTTGCTCTGACCGCAGGCCCTTTACTAGAGTTTAATGTGCGAAACTGAATACCGGCTCTATCAGCGGCTTTCGCCATAATGCCACCTAGAGCATCAATTTCTTTTACCAGGTGCCCCTTTCCGATGCCACCGATTGCTGGATTACAGCTCATCTGTCCTAGTGTCTCGATATTTTGCGTCAGTAATAGTGTTTTCACACCCTGACGAGCAGAAGCTAACGCCGCTTCGGTTCCGGCATGGCCACCACCGACAACGATGACCTCATAATGATCCTGGAAACTCATATCACACCAACAATCTAGAAATTAAAGGAGGTAATTTTAACATGCTGTTAATAATGTTTGCCTATAATTCAAACATTTATATTAATAACTGCTGAGAACTTTATGGAAAAAAATCGTGGCATTAAGCGTTTACTCTTCGCTCTGGTCTACTCATGGCAGGGTCTTCGATCAGCTTTAAAACATGAAGAAGCTTTCCGTCAGGAATTTTTTGCCTTTGTTTTATTAGCAGCGTTCAGTTTTTACCTGGATGTCACAGCGGTAGAACGACTTTTGATGATTTCCAGCATCGTGTTAGTCATGATAGTGGAAGTACTCAACTCAGCGATTGAAACCGTTGTTGACCGGGTAAGTACAGACAAACATAAGTTATCTGGGCGCGCTAAAGATTATGGTTCGTTTGCTGTGTTAATGACTATTCTCATCGCCACTGCAACTTGGCTTACGGTTTTACTCTAGCTTCAACCTTATAAGACACAATCATCAGGATGATGCCAAAAATGATCATAGGTAAGCATAGAATTTGTCCCATGGTTAACCAATCAAAAGCTAAATAACCATATTGAGCATCAGGAATACGCACGAATTCTACCAAGAAGCGGAAAAAACCATAACCCAATAAGAACAAGCCAGAAACCGCCGCTTTCGGTCTTGGTTTGGATGAGAACCACCATAAGATGATAAATAGCAAAACACCTTCTAAGGCAGCTTCATAAAGTTGCGATGGATGTCTTGGTAGTGGGCCCGCACCAGGAAACACCATGGCCCAAGGCACATCTGTGACTTTCCCCCATAGCTCACCATTAATGAAGTTACCGATCCGACCAAACATCAAGCCGATAGGTACCATCGGCGCAATAAAATCACTGATATCAAAAAAGGATTTACCTGTTTTCTTACCAAACCACGCAAAGGCAGCTAGTACACCCAACAAACCACCGTGGAAAGACATTCCACCTTGCCATATTTTGAATATGTTTAATGGGTTCTCCAGATTCGCCTGAAAATCATAAAAAATGGCATACCCTACGCGCCCACCAATGATCACGCCTACCGCGCCGTAAAACAATAAATCTTCCAATTGTTGCCGAGTCCACTCCGTTTTATTGACGCGATAAAGTCCCAGCAACCAGACAAACAAAAAACCGAATAAATACATCAGCCCGTACCAATGTATGTGGAGGGGACCGATACTTAGGGCAATGGGATCAATTTGAGGATAATTCATATATGTCACTTTATATAAGGTATGGCAATCATACCAACTCAATGCCTCCATGGCGATGAATAAAACATAACTGCACCATTTTGGACAAAGCGTCAAATTTGTCGCACCAAATTGATCACATGTTAAGCCTAGACTGTTTCCACTACCTCCTCATCCCTCTGTTTTTTATAACATTTGTAAAGTTGGCACACATTCTGCTCTTGTTGTTGTAGTCTGAATACAAAGTGTTGCAAAAGACCAACGCAGGTATTCAAGAAAGACTAAAAACATTTTAAACCGAGGAGTAACACCATAATGAAATTACGTACAATTTCGGCTCTTACATTAGCAGCATCAACCATGTTTGCTGCTTCATCAGCAATGGCTTGGGAAAGTGAAGACGGTCAGCACTCAACAAGTGCATCTGTTGGCCTTTACAGTGATTATATCTTCCGTGGTATTTCATTCACTGATGAAGACCCAGCAATCCAAGGCAGCTTTGATTATGCACACGCATCTGGCCTATATGCTGGAACATGGGCGTCAAACTTAAGTGATAGCTCTGACAGCAATATCGAGATTGACCTTTATGTTGGCTTTGCTAATGAGTTTGGTGATACAGGTATTGGCTATGACTTTACCGTTTTACGCTACATGTACCCAGGTCAAAACAGCAATGATGAATTAGATTACACCGAATACCTTGGTGCTCTGTCTTACAGCTATTTCACAGCAATGGTCGGTTACACAAGTGAACTGAGCGGTGATAGTGATATTGATGAAACATATTATAACTTGTCATTTGACTATGAACTTCCATATGGTATTGGATTCAATGCAGCTGTTGGTTACACAGACTCTGATCGTAATGATGGCACAAGCCTGTCAGACAGCTATGTAGACTACACTCTTGGGTTATCTAAGTCATTTATCGGCCTTGATTGGTCAGTAGCTTATGTTGGCACTAATGGCGATGGTGAAGACTTTGAACTACAAAACGGTACATCAGATGATCGTCTCGTATTTGGTGTTAGCTCATCATTCTAAACTTCTCACAGCTACCCCCTCGATGTTGAGGGGGTAGATTTTCTACAGAAGGAAATACGCTTATGAAACAAGTTGTAGCAATTATTAAGCCCTTCAAGCTTGATGATGTCAGAGAATCTCTCTCAGAAATCGGCGTACAAGGATTGACGGTTTCAGAGGTAAAAGGATTTGGACGTCAAAAAGGCCACACAGAGTTATATCGTGGTGCTGAATATGTCGTTGATTTCTTACCTAAATTGAAACTGGAAATCGCCGTTGATGACGATATCGTCGAACAAGTGATTGAAGCCATTATCAAAGGTGCCAATACTGGCAAAATCGGTGACGGTAAAATCTTTGTTTATCCATTAGAGCAAGTGGTCCGTATTCGCACAGGCGAAACCGGCCCAGATGCATTATAAGCTTGAGGAGTAGAGAATATGGAAAATAGTATCTTCGAACTCCAGTATGCCCTGGATACCTTTTACTTTTTAGTAAGTGGCGCCTTGGTTATGTGGATGGCGGCCGGCTTTGCCATGCTTGAATCAGGTCTGGTTCGGTCGAAAAACACCACAGAAATACTGACTAAAAATATTTTAACTTATGCTATCGCATGCACCATGTATCTGATTGTAGGTTATGATCTCATGTATGGCGGCGGTATTTTCTTGGATGGTCTTGCTGCTGACGGTGTCACTGGCGCAGAGGATCCAGCAACATACTCACCATCATCTGACTTCTTCTTCCAAGCAGTCTTCGTTGCAGCCACTATGTCAATCGTGTCTGGTGCAGTAGCGGAGCGTATGAAGTTATGGACTTTTGCTGCTTTCGCTGTAGTCATGACTGCTTTCATTTACCCAATGGAAGGTAGCTGGACTTGGGGCGGTAATGATGTATTCGGCATGTACAACCTTGGCGATCTTGGTTTCTTAGACTTCGCTGGTTCAGGTATCGTACACATGGCTGGTGCTGCCGCTGCTTTAGCAGGTGTTCTGTTACTTGGTGCTCGTAAAGGTAAGTACGGTCCAAATGGTCAAATTAACCCAATTCCTGGTGCTAACTTACCATTAGCTACTCTGGGTACATTCATCCTGTGGATGGGGTGGTTTGGTTTCAATGGTGGTTCTGTTCTAGCAACTGCTTCAGTTGAAAGTGCAAACGCCGTTGCAAATGTTTACCTCAACACTAATGCTGCTGCTGCAGGTGGTGTTATCGCAGCACTTATTGTAGCTAAACTGATGTTTGGCAAAGCTGACCTGACAATGATTTTGAACGGTGCATTAGCAGGTTTGGTTGCTATTACAGCTGGCCCTGATACACCATCACCACTGATGGCTACTATCATCGGTGCAATCGGCGGTATCATCGTTGTCTTCTCAATCATCTTCTTAGACAAAGTGAAAATCGATGACCCAGTTGGTGCAATCTCTGTTCACGGTACAGCTGGTCTGTGGGGTCTGTTAGCAGTGCCTTTAACAAACAGCGATGCTTCTTTCTCTGGTCAGTTAATCGGTGCAGCAACTATCTTTGTTTGGGTATTCGTTGTCAGCTTAATTGTCTGGGGTATCCTCAAAGCAGTCATGGGTATTCGTGTCTCTGAAGAAGAAGAGTACGAAGGTGTTGACTACGTTGAATGTGGTATGGAAGCATACCCAGAGTTTACTAACACTGGTAAATAAATCAGTCGTTAGATAATCTCACAAAAAAAGGGCAAGTATTGATTACTTGCCCTTTTTTATGCTTAACAATCAGCAAAGTTTACTGATGATATTTTTCGCTTAACCGGTGAACTGACTCAACAAGTCTTGCCATATTCTCTGGGTCAACTGATGGATGAATACCATGGCCGAGGTTAAATACATGGCCTGTCCCTTTTCCATAAGCCTCAAGGATCGTGCTAACCTCCTGTTCAACTCGATCAGGTGATGCATATAAAACACATGGATCCATATTGCCTTGCAGTGTGACTTTCTCACCAACGCGTTGTCTTGCTGAACGAATATCTGTTGTCCAATCTAGACCAAGGCCATTGACACCAGTTTCAGCCATCCACTCGAGCCACTGTCCGCCACCTTTGGTAAATAGTGTAACCGGCACTTCTCGGCCTTCAGACTCTTTAGTTAAACCATTCAAAATTTTTTCCATATAGGCGAGAGAGAAGGTTTTATAATTTTCAGGACTGAGAGCCCCACCCCAGGTATCAAACAACATAATCGCCTGTGCACCGGCATTAATTTGGGCATTAAGATAGGCAATCACAGAATCAGCTAACACGTTTAACAGAGCATGCATTTGATTAGGTGCATCAAACATCATTCCCTTAATCTTGGCGAAATCTTTACTACTACCACCTTCTACCATATAACAAGCCAATGTCCACGGGCTGCCACTAAAACCGATGAGTGGTACTTTGCCATCGATTTCTTTTCTGGTGAGACGAATTGCATCCATCACATACCCCAGGGAATCTTCCATATCAGGAACTGAAAGATTAGCTATATCCTGAGCAGTCTGAATTGTTTTAGAAAACTTAGGACCTTCACCTGTCACAAAATGTAGTCCAAGCCCCATTGCGTCAGGAATTGTCAAAATATCTGAAAAGATGATCGCGGCATCAAGATTATAGCGTCTAAGCGGTTGCAGTGTCACTTCACAAGCCAATTCAGGGGTTGAGCAAAGCGTCATAAAATTACCGGCTTTTTCTCTGACTTTACGATATTCAGGTAAATATCGACCTGCCTGCCGCATTACCCATACCGGCGTTTTATCGACGGGCTGTTTTAGTAATGCTCTGAGATAACGATCATTTTGTAGACTACTCACCATTGACTCCTGAATAACTGGACCTACTTTGAAAGTAATAGATATAAAAAAGGCTTCATCATACAGGATGCGATATCTCTGTATGAAAAAGCCTTATTGTTTAATGATGTAGATCAGTAATTAAACGTCTAAGAAATCCAGAATACCTTCTGCCGCCTGACGTCCTTCCCATACTGCAGTCACAACCAGGTCAGAGCCACGAACCATATCACCACCGGCAAAAATCTTAGGGTTAGTTGTTTGGTACTTAATCGCTGCTTCTGAAGGAGCTAATACGCGACCACCATCATCGATTGAGATATTGAATTTCTCAAACCATGGCGCTGGACTTGGACGGAAACCAAACGCAATGACAACCGCATCAGCAGGAATGATTTCTTCACTTCCTGGCACCGGCTCTGGACGGCGACGGCCACGTTCATCCGCTTCACCTAAAGCGGTAGTCACCACTTTAACGCCTTCGACTTTACCATTACCCACGATTTCTACTGGCTGACGGTTCCATAAAAACTGAACACCCTCTTCACGCGCATTATTTACTTCGCGTCGTGAACCAGGCATGTTCTCTTCATCTCGACGATATGCACAAGTGACACTCTCTGCGTTTTGACGGATAGAAGTACGGTTACAATCCATTGCGGTATCACCACCACCCAAGACCACAACGCGTTTGCCTTCCATTGAGACATAGTCATCGGTAGGAATATCGAGTAAGTGTTTATTATTGGCTACTAAGAAAGGTAAGGCTTCATATACACCGGGTAAGTCTTCACCAGGGAAACCACCCTTCATATAGGTATATGTACCCATACCAAGGAATACGGCATCATAGTCATCAATTAATGTCTGGAAATCAACGTCTTTACCCACTTCGGTATTCAAGCGGAATTCAACACC